>JAITFA010000020.1 GCA_031281685.1 Treponema sp.
AAATACGCAAGTGCAGCCACATTTTCCGTCCTCAGTGTTTTTGCTCATCGCGCTTACGTTTCAACTGTTCGAGAACGCTGTCGATGTTCTCCGTTTTCAGTGCATGCGGATACTGTTCCTCAAACTCGATCAAAAGGTTTTTTGCTTCCTTTTCGTCTTTGCGGCTCTGGCTATACAGGCGTGCAAAGTCACTGTCCGCAAAGGCTTTTTCAAGCAGCAGCGCGGATTTTTCGGGCAGTTTCGCCACACCGCCGTACAACGCCGCAATTGCCTGCTCGACCGCCGCCTTCGACATGGGCGCCCCATTTTTTTGATGTTCCCACAATATGCCGTAAACGTCGGAAATGTCATTTTTGTACCGCCGCCCGCTCATCAACTTCATAGCGACAAGGTATTCGGCAGTGACCGTGCGGACTTGCAGGACGTTCGAGAATGTCCTGTAGTAGACCGACACTTCCAACAGCTTGTCGGTATATGATTCCGTACGCGTGAAATTGTCGTTCAGCCACCCGCGCGGCAGGTCCAGCCTGTCGCCGACGATGTTGATGGCCTCTTTCATCGCGCTTGACGCAATGATAACCGCATCCACGTCGTAGGTGAGTTCCCGGAAGCCGTAGCCTGCGAGTACCGCCGCGCCGCCGATTAAGACGATCTCGGCGGGCGTTTTTGTCCCGTTTAATCTGCGAAACTCTTTTGCGAGGGCTTTCAGGTATTCGTTGAGGTTGTCGCGTGTAATCGGCCTTTCAGTAGACATTCCGCACCTCCGCCTCGACGATATTGTGCCGCAGAAATTCGGGTATGGCTTCACGCAGGCTCTCTGATTTTGATTCGTCGCTCTTAAACGCCGCGCACATCCCCAGTACGCCCGCCGGATATACTGTCCGCTGCAGTCTTGCTCTGCGCATGTCGTCATACTCTGCGCAAAGCGGCAGTTCGTTCTCACGACTCAGATAGTCCGTCATTGCGAGCAGGTACAGGCTCTCAGCGTACCAGCCTTTGTTGTACAGCTCTCGGATTTTTCCCGATTCGAGCGTGTCGATCAGGAAATCGATGTCGCCCATGCTTTTCACGAGATGGCAGACTTGGCTTTTGTACCACTCGAAGCCCGGTCTATGTTCCATAGCGTCCTCGACGAGCGCTTCCATCGTCACGTCAAGGGCTTTCGCCAGTTTATACAGTGTTTCGCCGGAACACTTCTCAATCCCGGTCTTGCCGTTGCAAATCTCACGCACGGTTGTATAGGGTACGCCGCTTCTTTTGGCGAGCCTGTATATCGTCATATTTGTTTCGGTTAAGATTTCAGTTATGCACATGGTATCACCCCACTATTGCTATATGTTAAATATTATAACGGTATACCGCGCTATTGTCAAGCGCATTTGTGAGCATCGGGTGCGGTTTGCGCCGTCCGGCGGCGGACGAGGCTTTGGGTATTTGCCGCTGCTGTCTCGCTGGCGGCAAGGGTTGTCGATGGCGCGAACGGTAGTAAATTTGACGCGAACGGGTATTTTTTACCATTCATGCCAAATTTACTACCGCTTATGCCAAAATCTACACAAGCGCCGGCAGATGTGATATACTAGCTTCGACAAACAAAAGAGAGGAGGGTTTGGTTGTGAAGAAGGTCACGAATTCGCTCGCCAAGGCGCTTGCGGCGCTCACGTACCGTGTCGCGCTGAAGGGCGCGGGGTTGGCAAGTGACATGACTTGGTATCAGCCGAAAGTGCCCGAAAAGTTGACGAAATGAGCGCTTATACAGAATCGACCTGTGGAAAAGTCCAAGTTGTTTCCACAGGTGATTCTGTATACTTGGTTTGATAAGGCGAGGTGATCTCCCGTGCGCATTGCCATCTGCGACGACGACACAAATATGCAGCAGCGCCTCACGGATGTCATTGAGGATTGGGCGGCCGCCCGGAAGGTGGAGACGGCGATCTTCCGTTACCCCAGCGCCGAGGCGTTTATTGCCGCGTGGCCGGAGGATGTCCTATTTGATCTCGTTTTTTTGGATATCCAGATGAAAAGCATGTCAGGCATTGAATTGGCGCACTACATACGGAAAACGGACAAAAATATGATGATTGTCTTTGTCACAAGTTTCTCTCAGTACAGCCTGAAGGGGTATGACGTAAATGCTCTGCATTACTTGATCAAGCCTCTCTCACCGGCAAAGTTGCTGCCGATCATGGACAAGGCATATACCATCTGGAATTCCCGCCGTGAAGCCATGGTGGTGGTGTCAAATGAAAATGCACAGATGAAGCTTTTGTTACTACTTAGGTACCCTCCCAGAAATGCCAAGCACAAGATAGAAGCAAGAGAAAAGAGCGCGAACGAAGAAGGCTTGATCAAGGCTATTCGAAAAAAACAATTGGACAAAAGGGAGAAAATAAATGGAGACATAGTACTTGGCTGATAAAGAGCGTGCAAGATATTATCCACCAGCAGTTTGCTGCGGGCACAACTTTAAGAGAGAGCAATCGGCAGAAATGCCACTATATAATCAGGCAAAAATATTGCTGTCATGACAATCGCCAAATGCTTACAATTATCAGGGCGCTTAAACGCGACATTGCGCCATCAAGCCTCCGATCTTATCCCCAAACGGCAGCTATACATGCGAATTGTCCCCCGTCATTATAAACAATCCCTTCCATGCGGACAATTCGCTTTTTTCTTTGCTTTGTGATATGCTGGCAGCGGAGAGTGATTTTAATGGCGGAAGAAGAGCGCAAGGTTTGGCAGAGTTTGGTAGCCAGTATGGCAGAAGAAATCAAAAAGCTGACAGAAAAAGTCAAAGAGCTGGAGGCCAGACTGAATAAGAACAGCAACAACTCGAACAAACCGCCGTCGTCGGATGGCCCCAAAAAAGGAGCGCCAAAGAACAGCCGTGTGCCGAGCGGCAAGTCCAGCGGAGGTCAGCCTGGGCATAAAGGCATGACAAAAGAGTTCAGTCTCTCGCCGGATACAGTCATCGAACTGAAGCCGAAAACCGAGTGTGAATGTGGCGGTGACATCATTCTCAAAACGGATACATTCACTGTCCGGCAAGTCACGGATATTCAACCCGCCAAGGTGATCACGGTAGAGTACCGTGCGAAGGAAGGCGTATGCGCCAAATGCGGCAAAAAACATAAGGCCAGTTTTCCAGAAGGCGTGGACAGTACGGTTTGTTACGGTGAAAACGTTCAGGCAGTCGTGACATACTTGACAAGTTACCAGTTGCTTCCGTTGAAGAGAACCACAGAACTGATGCAAGATCTGTTTGGTTTGAAGATCTCCCAGGGTACGGTCGTTGCTGCCGGACAGGAAGCATATAAGAAGTTGGAGGACGCGGAGAGTGGCATAAAACAAGAACTTTTGGAAAGCGATGTCATACACTTCGACGAAACCGGTATGCGGGTTAAAGGTAAAACGCACTGGTTGCACAGTGTCGGCACCCAAACTGCCACGCTGTATGGCATCCATGAAGGCCGCGGGTATGAGGCGATGGATGCCATCGGGATACTCCCAAACTTCAGAGGAACGGCTATCCATGACCACTGGAAAAGTTACTACCACTATGACAATTGTGCCCACGGCGAATGTAACGAACACCACCTGCGCACCCTTAAATACCTGCATGAGGACCTGTATGTGTGTTGGGCGGGCGAGATGATCTGCCTTCTGCTGCGCATCAAGGAACATATCGAGCTCAGTAAATGCTTTGGCGCAAATCAACTGGAGCAGGCGGACATCGATGAGTATCAACGGATGTACCATAAAATCATCGACAGAGCCTGCCAGTGGGAAAATGCTCCAGAAGATGCACGGCGAATGGCAAACCGCCTGAAAAAGTACGATCAGGAAACCCTGCTGTTCATGATGGATTTTGACGTACCTTTCACAAACAATCTGGCTGAGAGGGATGTCAGGATGCCGAAAGCCAAACAAAAAATATCGGGTTGCTTCAGAAGCGACAATGGCCCGAAGGCGTTCGCACGGATCCGCGGCTTTATCTCGACCGTCAAGAAAAAAAGGAGAAATGTCTTCGACGGGCTCGTCCATGCCTTCAAAGGAAATGCCAGAGTGTTCTTGTATCCAGCGTCCAGTTAGTCCATGATTTCAATCCAATATTGACAAAAAGCTCTTGTTCAAGGGCTTTTTGTTGTGCCTTCAGATCATGTCCCCTTTGTGATGTGCCATAATGAAGCCGCTCATTAGTCAGATCCCAGGCCGTCGAACCGGATTGTGCTTTTTGCTTACCTCCTTCGAAACCTCCGCTACCCTCACAGACAACGGAAAGTTAGACATATTGCAAGTAAACCGTCGTTTCTGCCAAATCCCTTCCCTCGCTTTCATCTACTACAAGCCTTCCGCTCCACACTTCCCCTCTGTTTTGAGTATACCATGCTCCTTCTGATATGCTCAAGACCTGAGCTGTAACATCACCTTTAACGCCCTTTGCAGAAAACTCTAATTGTTCAGCAGCTCTGATCAATCCAAGCACATTCGTGCCTTGTTTATCTGTTCCAGCAACTTGACGTATCCTTGTAATAGGTATCTTTAA
>JAITFA010000025.1 GCA_031281685.1 Treponema sp.
CTGGCCTACTACCTCATACCGCACCCGGAGGACTTCGGCCTCAAGACGATAATCGCCGCGATGGGGCAGATGTTCTTCTCCCTGTCGCTGGCAATGGGCATCATGATAACCTACGGCTCCTACTTCAGCCGTGCGGACGACCTGGAGGGCAGCGTGCGGCGTATCGAGTTCTTCGACACCCTCATCGCCTTATTGGCCGGCTTCATGATAGTCCCGGCCGTTTTTGCCTTCAGCGGTGCTGAGGGCGCGCAGCAGGCCGGCCCTTCCCTCATGTTCGTTACCATGCCGCAGGTGTTCGGCATACAGCCGATAGGACAGGTAGTGGGCTTTTTGTTCTTCGCGCTTGTGCTGTTCGCCGCGCTTACCTCTGCCGTGTCGATGGCGGAGACCGTGGTGTCCGTGATCATCGACCGCCTGGGCTGGAGCCATCGGCGCGCGGTTGCCGCGGTAACGCTACTTGCCATCGTCCTGGCCCTGCCGCCGGCTCTGGGGTTCTCAACGCTCTCGGGCGTTGTCCTTCCCCTGGGTGGGGCCGACATGACCATCCTTGATGCGATGGACTTCTTCTCCAACAGCATCCTTATGCCGCTGGTCGCGCTGCTCACCTGCCTGTTCGTCGGTTACTGGCTCAAACCCTCCTTTGTCATCGACGAGGTTGAGAAAAGCCCCGGCGTGCGCTTCCGCGCACGGCGCCTGTTCCGCGTGATGGTGCGCTACGTGGCCCCCGTGTTCCTTTTGATAATCCTCGCGTCCTCCGTCCTCAACGCCCTTGGCATCATCCAGTTGTAGGAGAACAGCCCAGTCTTTTTCGTCACTCCCGCGCCTCTTCTTGTCGTTTGCGACCTGGCGGCCGCAAACGACAACGGGTGGGGCTGTGATGAGTACCTTTGCCAGTAACTTTTATTGTTGCCTATTGGCAAGAAATCGGCGGTTTAAGGTTGCGTCAAAGCGGAAGGTTCGCTAACATAGGTACCCGCGCTCTGGCAGGCGCGCCCGGTACAGGCTTTATCACTGGGGTGTCGTCTAATGGTAGGACAGCGGATTCTGGTTCCGTAAGTGGGGGTTCAACTCCTCCCACCCCAGCCAAAAAAGATGGCCCCTGTGGCCGCCGGAAACCACATATGGCCCGTTCGTCTAGCGGTTTAGGGTTCGACCGTTAAGCAAACGCCCCAGTGGGGCGTTTGTAGGGAGAAGGGGTTTGAGCTTGCGAGAACCCAAGGTGTCCCGTTGAGGGCCGCCGGAAACTGAAAAGCAAGGAGTACTTGCATATATGGCCCGTTCGTCTAGCGGTTTAGGACACCGCCCTCTCAAGGCGGAGATCGTGGGTTCGAATCCCATACGGGCTACCAACAAAATTACAGGTCAGAGCATATAAAATGCTGCTGACCTGTTTCATTTTGGACTAGAAAAACGGCCTGTTGGTCTGGATTCTGTACTGGAGTTTCTCAGTTTGCAGCTTTTCTGAGTGGGATGACCTTGTTTTGGGGCGTCGGTTCGGAATCAGAGAACAGCGATGCGAATGCATTGATGGCCATCCGCTTGTTCTCATCAAGCGCGTGGGCGTAAAGGTCTATCGTTGTCGCCGCTGAGGCATGGCCTAAGATGTCCTGCGCGGTCTTGAAGTCGATTCCGGCACCTATCAGATGGGTACCCACCGTGTGGCGAAGTTCATGGATTTTCAGGCCATCATAATAGCGCTTGCGCCGTGGCTTCGGATTGGTTCTTGAATAGGGTCTACCATTCCCGTCAAGAGGGTGTCCCTTGTCGTTGTATTGTTGCTGCGGCAGTTCGTTCCCGTCAACATCACGCCAGATACCAAACCCATTGGCAACGCAAAACGAATGCCACCATCGCTCTATATGGTCTTTGTGTATGAATCCGCAGTATTGATTAGAGCAGACCGGGCTCTTGGCATTCTGAGCGACGCCCAGGCCAAGAAAATACTCGGCTTGTACTGCTTTCCATGCTTTCATCCGCTCGACCGTTGCCGCATCCAGTGGAATGCGTCTGTTTGATTTCTCTGTCTTGGCGCGCTTACGGATGGTTCTGTCAGAGCCGAGAACCTGATTCACATCAACATATGCCTCATCGAGATTTATCTTGTCCCATGTAAGACCGAGACACTCACTGCGCCGCATGCCTGAAACGACAACAATCCAGACAAACATCGAATACCCATCAAGCGGGCGGTGGGACAGCTCCTCAGTAAAACGTGCAAGTTCGCTTTTGTCCAATGCCCTGCGTAAAGGGCGTGGCTTGCTCGGAGCGATTACAGAGTCGGTCGGATCGTTCACAATTCGGTGTTGTTTGATGGCGCGTCGGATGATTTGGCGTAGCTTCTTGTGAGTCTCATGAAGCGAGTTCTGCGATTCTCTGTCCTCTCGCATTTGCTGATACGCAGCCGTGATGGTGCCAGGCTCGATCGCCGTCAGTACCTCTTTGCCGATATATCGACAGATGCGTTTTATCAAAACCTTCTCCTTTGCAGCAGATTCCGGCGTGATGGCTTCTGCTGAAACCCGCTCTTCGTGGAAGCACCAGGCGTAATCCTCAAACGTCAGCTTCGCGCCAGCATGCATGCCAGCTTCCAACTCGATGCGGTACTGCTCCATGGCCTTGCGGGCTTCACGGATGCCTTTGAAGCCGCTTTTCCAGGGTGAAAACCTGTCGGTGTCAGTCGCCTTATCATGCCCAAGGAAGAAGCGAATGCGGTAGCCCGTGATCTTCCCTTTCTTGTTGCGTACCGCTGCGCAAGTGCCTTTACCTGCAATCTCCATCGCTGTCCTGCCCTTTCTCATGCCGTGAGTGTGTCAGATGGCTTAACGCTTCGTTTTGCTGCCTTTGCCATAGTGTCGTATCTTCTCAATATGTTTAACGCGCCTGAATTGGATAATTTCCTGTTCTTGTCTTTCATCCGTATAAGCGGCTACGTCGTCGGCAGTAATAACCCCCTTGTATACGACGGTTTCCTTTCCCTTAGTACATTTTGCGAAGAATTCAGCAACCTCAAGTGATATTGTCCATGAAGTAAAACGCGCCGGATCACGCCGTTCAAGGCCACCACGGTAAACGATTATGTTTCCTTCGCTATCTGCCAATTCTCGAATATACGTCTTCACGGCGGCGGGCTTACATTCCCTTATCGAGGGTATAAACCTCCAGGCCCAACGGGAACAGTCCTTTGCCATTATGTAAACGTCTATGAATGCGTCGTACTTTTGATTGTCGGGTATGCTGTCAAAGACCCACTCTAAGATTGCAACTGTTGAGAAGCACGGCGCATAATGCGCCTTTGCTCCTTCGAGGTATCTAAAATCATTACTTTCCTTCAAGTATGCTTTGACGTTTTGCAGTTGTTCTCCGTATGAGCCGAATTTTTCAACCAAGTATCTGTCCCGTTCTTTACAAAACTCTTCAATAGTACTCTCGCCAATCATCTCCATATCAAGCCTCCTTCGTTTCAGAAGCCGTCTTCCTCTTTTTCCTTGATGGGCTGTCGCGTTTAACCTGTCTGTCGCGGTGCCTCTCGCAGCAAAACCGGTATCCGTTCTCCTTCGCAAGTCCTTTGGGGTATTGATGCTTAAATACCCTTTCGCAGCCCTCACAGGCGCATAGCCGCCAGCTATGGGGGCTGACGATGGCGGATACAACCTGATTGCATATCTGAGGCACAAGAAGGTGAATATGCGCGGATTTGGGTAGCGGCTTGTCTTTGACAGCTATGAGGTA
>JAITFA010000042.1 GCA_031281685.1 Treponema sp.
AAGCTATAGCGAATGACTTAGAAGCTGTAGCTGATGACTCAAAAGCTATAGCGAATGATCTAAAAGCTATAGCGGCTGACATATCCGGTATTCGGGCACAGTGAGCGGCGTGTGCGAATGGGTAGATTTGAGCTATGTTTGAGGGATGTGGATAAACCTGCGGTTTGTCCACATACAAAAGCAGGGCATCTGGTGTCAGGTACTTGACAAACCGTCTTCTTAATAGAATATAATCGGGAGCCGGGAGCCGGGAGCCGGGAGCCGGGAGCCGGGAGCCGGGAGCCGGGAGCCGGGAGCCGGGAGCCGGGAGCCGGGAGCCGGGAGAGGCGTGTTCTGTCTTATTACCTGCCGGTTTCAAAAGCATACAATTATTCTAGCCCTTTACGCTGAACATTTCAAGAATTCTTGGTAACAATGTGAAAGAATTTTCCCAAAGCCCTCCGGCTGGGGTCTTGACGGGTGAGCGGCGCGACTTAACCCTGAATCGCCCTGTTCCTCGCGGAAGGAGTTCATCATCAAACGCTGCCCGCCTTGATAGAATGTCTTGTGTTGCCCTAGTATATCTGTGGAAAGGAGCGGGACTATGCTGAAAGCAATGCGAAACATCGGAATTATGGCGCACATTGACGCTGGAAAGACTACCACCACCGAGCGGATTCTTTACTACACTGGTAAAAGCCACAAGATCGGCGAAGTTGACGATGGCGAGGCAATTATGGACTGGATGGAGCAGGAACAAGAACGGGGTATCACTATCCAGAGCGCGGCGACTACTATCTACTGGAAAAATTTTCAAATAAACATCATTGATACGCCCGGACATGTTGATTTCACCGCTGAGGTAGAACGCGCATTGCGCGTGCTTGACGGCGCTATCACTATCTTTGACGCAGTGCGCGGCGTTGAGCCGCAGACTGAGACCGTGTGGCGTCAGGCGGAACGTTACAAGGTTCCGTGCATCGGGTATGTAAACAAGATGGACCGTATTGGCGCGGATTTTTACCGGGCGCTGGAAGATATTAAGGCGAAGCTGGGGGCAACGCCAGCGCCTTTGCAGGTTCCTATTGGTGAAGAGAGCGGCTTTGAAGGCGTCATTGATCTTATCACTATGAAGGAAATCCGCTGGGATGCCCAAACCGACGGCGAGCGGATGATTGAAAGCCCTATCGCGCCGGAACGAGAGGCAGAGGCGCGGGAATGGCGCGACAAACTTATCAGCGAGCTTGCCAATGTCTCTGACACCATTGGCGATAAGTACCTCGCTGGTGAGGACATTGACGCGGCGTTGCTCAAGACCGAGCTGCGCCAAGCAGTGTTAAGCCGCGTGATTCTGCCCATGTTCGCGGGCGCGTCGCGGCGGAATATAGGCGTTCAGCCGCTCATTGACGCGGTGCTTGACTTCCTGCCCGCGCCTGACGAGGCAGCGCCAGCGCTTGGTCATCACCTCAAGAAAGACGAGGCAGTGCTGGTTCCCTGTGATCCTAACGCTACGCCGCTGGGACTGGTATTCAAGATACAAAACGACCGTGAGGCTGGCGCATTCTGCTATGTGCGTATGTATTCCGGTTCAATCAAGCCCGGAACCGCTGTTTTTAATGTGGGTAAGCGTAAACGGGAGCGGGCAAACCGCATCTTGCGTATGCACTCCAACAAGTCCGAGCCGATGGACAGCCTGAGCGCCGGCGACATCGGCGTCATTATTGGCATGAAGCTGGCGCAGACTGGCGACACCATTGGCAGCGAGGGCTATCCTGTGGTGCTGGAAAAGATGCAGTTCCCGGAACCGGTCATGTCAGTCTCAATCGAACCGAAGACCCTGTCCGAGCAGGACAAACTCAAGGACATACTCGCGCTTTTGTCGCGGGAAGACCCAACCTTTACCACCCGCGATAACGAGGAAACCGGTCAACTCATCATCTCCGGCATGGGCGAGCTGCACCTCGACGTATTGGTAACGCGGATTCTCAAGGAGTACAACGTTGGCGCTAAAGTGGGAAATCCGCAGGTAACGTACCGCGAGTCAGTGAGCAAGGCGGTGGAGAAGAGCCAGCAGTTTTCGCGCATCATTGCCGGTAAGGAAAACGCGGCGGCGCTCACCCTGCGCGTTGCGCCGATGGAGCGTGGCGCTGGTAATCAGTACACCTGCGCGGCAAAGACGCGGGACATACCGCCGGAGATACTGGGCGCGGTGGAGCGCGGCGTTAGCAGCGCCCTGGCGTCCGGCATAGCGCTTGGCTATCCCTGTATTGACGTAGGCGTAACCCTCATTGACATTCACTACTCGGAATTGACCGGCACGGAGTTCGCGTTTGAAGCCTGCGCCAGCCTGTGTTTTGACGAAGCCTGCCGCAATGCCGGTCCTATTCAGCTTGAACCTATTATGACGCTTGACCTTAGTTCCCCGCATGAGTTCGTTGGCGATGTGATCAGCCTTATTACTCAGCGCGGCGGGCAAGTTTTGAGCATTGACTCAAAGCCGCTTGTGGATCAGGTGAAGGCGCTGGCGCCCATGGCGAAGATGTTTGGTTTTATGACCTTCTTGCGCTCGGCAAGTCAGGGGCGGGCAAGCTTCACGATGGAGTTTGCCCACTTTGAGAAGCTGAGTGGATAGTCTAACAGGTCGAACTTCGAGTTTTTATGTAAGCGCCAGCCGCTATTCCCTAAAACTATTGGGGTTAAAAACCGGGCAATCGAAGTTCAAAACGTCAAAATCGGAGTTCGGAACATCAAAGCCGGAGTTCGGAACATCAAAGCCGGGGTTCAGAACTTCAAAGTCGGAGTTCGGAACTTCAAAGCCGGAGTTCGGAGCTTCAAAGCCGGAGTTCGAAACCTCAAAACCGGAGTTCAGAACTTCAAAGCCGGAGTTCGAAACTCGACATTCGGCTTAGATAGAAAGGAGTTACCATGCGTATTGATTACTTTATGCCCACCAGAGTTGTGATGGGCGAAAACTGCGTGTTTGAAAATCGCGAGTTATTCGCTGGTTTGGGTAAAAAGGCTATGCTCGTAACCGGAAGAAATTCCGCCAAACTGAGCGGCGCTCAGGCTGACGCGGAAAAGGCGCTTGTTGCTAACGGTCAGGCAAGGGCGGTCTACGACAAGGTGATGAGTAACCCAAGCATCGAATGTATCCGCGAAATCGTGAATGTGATAGCAGCGGAACAGTGCGACTTTGTGATCGCTATCGGTGGCGGTTCGCCACTGGACGCGGGCAAAGCCGCAGCCGCACTGGTCTATGCGCCGGAGACTGAGCCGGCTTCGCTGTTTTCCACAAGTTTCACTTCGGCCCTGCCCATTGTGGCAATCCCAATCACCGCCGGAACCGGCTCGGAAGTTACCAAAAACGCGGTACTGACTAACCACCAAGCCAAGAACAAGACTTCAATGGCTGGACCAGCCATGTTTCCCCGTTACGCATTTCTGGACGCCAGATACCTGAGTACGCTTTCCATGAGTACCACCATTAACACTGCTGTTGACGCCCTGTCCCACGCCATTGAAGGTATGCTCTCAACGCGGGCGTCGCTGTTCAGTGATATGCTGGCAAAAGAAAGCATTGCCCTCATCGCCAAGTGCTATCGGCGGGGAGATTTGGAGCGCCAAACGCGGGAAGAACTGCTCAGCGCCTCCACCCTAGCCGGCATGGTTATCGCCAACACTGGAACAGTCGCGGTTCACGCCATGGGCTACATGCTTACCTATAACCGGAACATCAACCACGGACGCGCCACTGGACTGCTCTTGGGCGAATTTCTTAGGTTCGCTCAAAAAGCAGAGCAGGGCAAACATGCGGGCCGAATCAATGAAATCCTCGCAAGCCTCAATATGAGAAGCCTTGACGAGTTCTGCGCGGTTCTGGACACGCTCTTCAGAGCGTCTGAACCACATGAACATTTTGAGCTATCCGAACTTGAGGCGTATGCCGCCCAAGCAGTTACGGCAAAAAACATAGCCAACGGCATTGCTAAACCAAACAAGCAAGACATTTTGGAGATTTTTGTGAAATCCCTCATGTGATTTAGGGGTATGACATACCGTACCCCTACAGCGATAACGTTGCGTTATCGCACGGCTTTAGCTAGGGAGCAGATGCGTTCAGCCATTTTGTCCAGAGGAACCTGCTCCATCACATGGCCGAGTTCGTGCGCGACTCTCGGCATACCATAGACAACGGCGCTGGCCTCGTCCTGACCAACAGTGAGGCCGCCTTCGCGGTAAATCGCGCCGAGCTGTTCAGCGCCGTCGCGTCCCATACCAGTCATAATGATACCGAGTGCGTGGTTACCGTAGGCTTTAGCGACTGACGCAAACAGCACGTCGGCGGAAGGCCGGTGTCCACTCACCGGAGGAGCGTCGGAAAGATGAACAATGGATGCGAGAGGCTTCCGTTCCACCTCAAGGTGCTTATTACCTTGGGCAATAAGGATACGGCCCGGCTTTATCAGGTCTCCTTCCTCAGCTTCCTTTACCTCAAGGGGACAGACGCGATCAAGGCTCTTGGCAAACTCATTCGTAAAGCCCGGAGGCATATGCTGAACAACCACAAAGGGGACTTTGAGATCAGCGTCAAGATGGGCAAACACTTGCCTTAGCGCGTCAGGACCGCCGGTTGAAATGCCGATGGCAATGATTTCCGTTTTACCCGGCTTACGCAGAGGCGTAGGGGGTGTTACCGGGCCTGAATTTGACAAGGCAAGCCCACTCAGGGTCTGCCTGATATTTTCAGCGCTATGCAAGGAGAAGGACGACGAACTTGCCGCAGAAAGGGGCGGCACCAATGTGGGCGCTGCCGGGGTACTTGACGACTTCTTCCCGTGCGTCCTGCGATAACGGCCTCCGTAACCCAAGAGCATATGTATAAGGCTATCTTTTACCAGATGGATGTCCGATGATATGGAACCGGACGGTTTTTGGATAAAGTCAGATGCGCCCAGGGACAGCGCTTCCATGGTTATCTCCGCTCCGCTAGAGGCCAGCGACGAAAGAATAATAACCGGAATCGTGATCCCCCGCTTCTTGCGTTCCTTGAGGAACTCAATGCCATTCATTTCCGGCATCTCAAGATCAAGTACGATGATATCAGGCTCAACAAGGGGAATTTTCCGTAAAGCAAATATCCCGTTCATGGCTTTGTCGGCAATAGTTAGTCCTGGGGTTGTCTCTATCATTTTACCAATGAGATTACGCATAAGCGCAGAATCATCAACAATCAATACGCTAATATCATCAGCCATACTCCCTCCTATTTAAATAAATTTTCGATATAGGGTAGCCCACTCGGTTTTTACAAACTCGAACTGGGTATCCATGCCAAAGAGGGACTCAGAATGGCCTATAAAGAGAAAGGACTTTGGAGCCATTGAATCCCAGAAGCGCTTGATAACTGAGACCCGCGCAATTTCATCAAAATAGATGATCACATTCCGACAAAATACTATATCAAGGTTACGCTGACCAGAGTCGTTTTTGAGGTTATGATAGTCAAAACGTATCTTGGACATAAGCGTCGGCTTCATCTTGTACCCGCCCGCTACCTTGTCGCAATATTTCCACAGGTAGTCATCAGGAATACCACTGATGCGGCTATCCGCGAAGAAGCCCTCTTTCGCAGTCATAAGGCACTTGAGACTGATATCGCTCGCCACAATCTCAAATTTAAAGTTGGACGGCAAAATCTCGCTCAAGAGCATAGCGATACTGTAGGGTTCTTCGCCAGTGGAACAGCCCGCACTCCAGATATGCAGGATATTATTGAAGGAACTATGTTTCAGCTTGATAAGCTCAGGCACGACAAATTTTTCAAGCGTATCAAATTGTCCTTTATTCCGAAAAAAACTGGTAAGATTCGTGGTAACAGAGTCAAGGAATGCCTTGAGCTCCTCCTTATCCTTTGAAACTATATCAAAATACTCCCGCGCCGAATCAGTCCGCTTCTCCCGCAGACGCTCCCGTAGTCTACTTTCCAGTATAGGGCGATTCGTAGCGGTGAACTGGATACCGCTCGCGTTATAGATAAGTGCACGATATGACTCAAACTCAGTGTCATTAAGAAAAACAGCATCTACCATATTTTTATACTAAGGCTTAGTTGCAAAATTGTCAACGACATGGTGCGTGGTCGCGCTTAACTGACGGATGCAGAGCGCCGAACTCTGTTTTAGTTCCCCCACTTCAGAACGCTTAAGCACCGTTAGCCTGAATATAGCCAGCTCCAGAAGGCCGTAAAGCAGATCACCAGCCTCCCGCACGTTAAGCGGCATAAGCTCGCCAGCGCGAATCCCGTCAATGATCATGCTTGAAAAAATGTGTCGCATCCTGATGGTTCTGCGCTTGACCAGCTTATTGGCGTCATCCCGCAAAAGCAGGTAATCTCGAATCACCAAAAGCAGACGCCGGTTCTCCTCCAGCCGCGCTATGATGAGAGCAAAAACCGACGTAAGCTTGTCCACGCTATTGAGTGTGGTATCCTGCCGCACTGAGCGGACATCAGCCTCAATAGTCTCCATAAATTGCTTGATGCTGTAGTTGAATATCTCTTTCTTGTTATTAAAGTAAGTATACAATATCGTTCTGGTTATACCGCAGAGGTCCGCAATCTTCTGGAATGTCGCGTTCTCAAAGCCTTCGCTTACAAATACGTCCAGCGCCTTTTCCAGTATATCCCACCGCCGTTTTTCATGCTCTACCATAAGGTCATCCTAGTTACTCATACATAAAGAAATAGGACTGGAGCGCCCCATTGGTAAGCTCACGGCAGGAATCCGCTTTTCTGCCGAAAAATGACTCGAAACCCGTGTGATTGCTTATGACCCCGATCTTCCATCCGGGGAAATTCCGGCTCAGGACTTCCATCTCCTGATAGGTACGCTCCGAATCAGCGCGATCCCCCAGACGTTTCCCATAGGGCGGGTTCGTGATGATGAAACCCGCGTCAGCGGTCGGCGCGTGGATAGCCTTCATCGCCAGCGCATGAAAGTCCGGCAGCCACGGAAGCGGCGCTGGATCGCCGGGGACTTCTTTACCCAGCGCCAGCGTATATGCCCGCTGGGTGTTGATGCGTGCGATACGCACAAGCTCGGCGTCCGCGTCGCTTCCGAATATCCTCATGGTTCTGGAAAAATCGATCTTTGCGGCAAGCTCTTCCCGAACTATACGCTCAATCTTTGGATCGGCTATGCCTAGATCGGAAAGCGCGAAAGCGCGACCCAGCCCTGGAGCCATATCCCAAGCGTAGAGCGCAGCCTCAATAGCAATCGTACCGGAGCCGCAAAAGGGATCGTAGAGGGGAAACTTCCGTCGCCAGCCTGCAAGCAGAAACAGCGCCGCCGCAGTCGTTTCTCGTAGCGGCGCGACGCCGCCTTCACGGCGATAACCGCGCTTGAAAAGGGCCTCTCCTGACAGGTCAAGGAGCAGGGAAGCCTCGTCCTTTTCAATATAGACCCTGAGTTCCGCGCTTTTGATCGTGTCGGGAAGCCGCGACAGCTTATATACCTTGCAGAGCCGTGCGGCGGCAGCCTTGTGCGTCATGGCTTGCACTGTGGTCTCGGCTTGTAAACGGGAATGGTTCACGCGAACCTTGACTACACGCAGCCCCATGGCTTTTGGAATAAAGGCTTCCCATTCAACGGCGCTTGTTCCCTCAAACAGGGCGTCAAAGTCCGGCGCGGAAAAGCGTCCAGCCTCAAGCAACACGCGGTCAGCAACGCGAAGGCTCATAAGGGCGCGATAGAGTCCCGCGAGATCAGCGCGGAACCTCACACGGCCAAAACGCGCATCCAGCACGGGTAACTCCAGCTTCCTGAGTTCGTTTGCAACAACTTTTTCCACGCCGCCGGCACAGAGCGCTACGACATTCATCATACTTTGCACAGCTAAAACACCAGTTCCGCAACGCCCACAGGGCGTATCCTCAGTACGGTAAGCGCGCCCACACCAAAGACCGCTTCCATGCTTTGCCGGTACGCCTCAAGCGCCTCAAGCGGAATATACACCTGTATGGTTCCAGCGAAACCGCCGCCATGTACACGGCACGCGCCACGAATCTTTTTCTGGTCAAAAAATCCCTGTGTCAACGCCAGCGCGAGACTGACGCCCTGTTCACGCGGATTTTTGGGAGCATAAACATTCTGTAAGAGTTCCCACGATGACGCACCTGATCGGCGTACCAGTTCAAAGTATCTTTGCTCAATAGCCGCTCTGGTTTCCGCGAGTATGGATTCGCTTGCCGGCGGCTCTAAGTCCGGCGATAGCTGCGTCAGCCTCTTCGCCACCTCTTCCAGCAGCATACGCATATCCTCAACACGCTCATTCTCGTTATAGAAATGCAGTGCGCGAAGCACGGCACGGTCACCCAGCTTTGCGCGTAACTCGGCGGCGTAGCTGGTGAGCAGCCTGCCGTCCACTTCCCGCAGTACGTCCTTGCCAAAGTGCCGGGCAATGGCTTTCATCTCTTCAGGAATAGCGGCGTAGTCGGCGGTGAGATCGGCGTGACTGCCGCGTGTGTTTACCACACAAAGGGCGTAACCGAGAGTCTCAAAGTCAAAGTCGATCTGTTTGACAAGCGGCTTGGCGGGATCGGCAAAGTCAATGGCAATCGCGCCCCCAAAGGCGCACGCGCACTGGTCCATAAGTCCGCAGGGCTTGCCGAAGTATTCGTTCTCGGCTTTCTGACCAATCTGTGCGATTTCCAGCGCGGTGAGTTTGCCTTTGCCATAGAGTTTGTCGAATATCTTGCAAAACAGCACTTCCACGGCTGCCGATGACGACAGGCCGGAACCGGGCAGTACCGTAGGATTCGCGTTTACCGTGAACCCTCCAACCTGTACGCCCTGTCGTGCGAAATCAGCGGCAATACCGCGTATCAACGCTTCGGTCGTGCCTTGTTCAGCCGGATGCGCGGAAAGGTCTGAAATATCAAGCTCCACATCAGGATAAGCAGCGGAACGGAAGAACACGACCTTATCATCCCGTTTGGAAACTATAGCCACCGAGTCCAGTTGTATGGACGCTGCCAGTACCTTACCTCGGTTATGATCAGTATGGTTTCCGCCAAGTTCAGTGCGGCCTGCGGCGGTGAAGACGCGCAGGTCAGCATTGTCAGCCACTTTAAGCTCGGCCAGTCCCTCAATGAGCGCGGAGTAACGCTTGCGCGCTTCGGCAACGCCGGTCTTGCCATAGAGAGACGCGAAAAGCGGCTCAGACTCTGGCGCGTTGATACGTTGTGTTAAATCTTTGCTGTTCATCCTTATGCTCCCGTGTAAAATGATAGATCAAGTTTAGCACAATGAAGGCGTGAATGTCTTGTGTGTCTGGCACTAGCTCGGCTGAACCAGACCCCGGTTCACGAATGGCTTAGATAGCTATCGTATCTATTCGCGGATCTATTAATAAAAACCGTCCCGCGTCTGAATACACTGAAATATCCCTGCTTTCCGCCACATTGCTCACGCCGAAGAAGCCGCGATCCCAGCGCAGACCGTCAAGCGGCCACTTGAGACCCCGGCTTCGTACATTCCAGGGACCAGCGCCCAGAGGGAACAGCGAGACAAGGCTACCGCATGGAAGCGACAGGCTAATCTGCCGCTGTTCCCGCAGACAGTAGCTATCCGCATTCCCCGTGATCCAGCGGTCAGGACAGCGATCCCGCTCAAAGAGCGCGCGAATAGCGAAAAGGTGGTCAAGCCTACCTCCACCGCCGCCAATGAGCCATGTCTCCTGTGCGCCCTGTTCCCAGAGTAGCGTGAGAGCAAGCTCGGTATCAGTGTAGTCCTTGTCTGCCGGATAGCGTATCACGCGCTCCGGCGGGTATCGCGCAAGCCGCGCCTGTGCGTCGAGTGAGTCCATATCGCCCACGACCCAGTCCGGCGCAATTCCAGCCGCCTCCGCCGCGATAAGCCCTGAATCAGCCGCCACGACAAGCAGCGAACACCGCGTTTCTTGGCGTTCCAGTGCGCTTGCCAATAGTTGCCGGCATTGTTCAGGACGCGGGCCTTCCCCGCCAATAAACGCGATGCCCCGTGTGATTGCCATTATGATAGTCTTTCCTCCATTCCTTTCTATAAATTATACACACTTGGTATACCGCGCTACTTGACCGTGATTAAGCGGGTGGATACCATGATATTGAGGAGCGTTAAGTATGCCACGAATAAAGAGCGCATTGGAAATTGTCCTTGAGCGAACTGAATCTGTACAGAGCGACAAGGCTGGTATCGGACAGTTTGAGGCGAAACAGCGGGGTAAGAAGATAGCCAATGAGTTTTTAAGCGATCCGCAAATATCACTTGGAGCAGTCATAAAGAAGACGCCAAAAGAGGAACAGGCAAGCCTGAAACAGGGTATCTTTGATGTGCTTGTTGCGCAGATCACGATTCCAGCCTCCCGTGATGGTATGAAACGGCTTGAGGCTATTGGCAATGGACTGCAAACCGTGATTACCGATGCGGGCTTTAAGACACTCTACCGCCAGCTTACCCAGGCGCTATCCCGTTATCTTGATGAGGCAGACCACTATGCCGAAGCGATTCAGCGGCAGTATGAGCCAAAACTTCGGCAGAAGGAAGAGGAGCTTTCCCGCCGCCTTGGTCGGGAAGTCCGGCTTGATCCGTTTCAGGACGCGGAGTTTGTCAACTTCTATAACCAGAATATGAACGCCCTGAAAGCGAACTACGAATCCTCCGTCACGCAGGTACGCGAACAGGCGCGGGCGATATTTCACCCTTAAAACTGACGTTACGCAGACTGTCCGCATAAAGGTCAGTGAATGAACACGAATGGCGCGGCGCTCACAAATACAGTTTGTGCGTTGCGCCATTCGTGGATTTTATTCTCTTAGGCCGAATGTCGAGTTTTGCCGGATGCCCCTCTGATAGTTCTGCTCCGAACTTCGATTAATCAGTTCAGAACTCCGATTATCCACCTCCGAACTTCGATTAATCAGTTCAGAACTCCGATTATCCACCTCCGAACTTCGATTAATCAGTTCAGAACTTCGATTATCCACCTCCGAACTTCGATTAATCAGTTCAGAACTTCGATTAATCAGTTCAGAACTCCGATTATCCACCTCCGAACTTCG
>JAITFA010000052.1 GCA_031281685.1 Treponema sp.
AGAGCGGCAACCTTTCGCCCGCGCATGGACCGACCTCCATGCGCGGAAAGTTGCCGCTCTCTTCTTCCTGGGCCAGCAGGAAGATAGGCCCAGGAACCACACCACCGGCGCGGGATTCCCTTTAGCCTATACCACTGAATCTATCGATTGTCTTTCACAGTCAAAGTGAAGAGCAGGCAAGCCATGGGCGTTTGCAAACAAGCAACTTCCATCTTGGTTAAGGGTATCCGTCTCGGTACCGGCGCTTGGCTGAGGTCTCCAAGCCTGATCGGGCGGCCGATCTAATGCTGATCGGGCAACCGATCTAAGCCTGACACCGCGTCTCTGGCACCACGTGTGCTGGCGCGAGGCTTAGGTCTTTGGCACCCGCGCCGGGCTTAGTGCCAGAGACGCCTGCACTGTGAGTCTGGTACCAGGCGTGGGTCTCTGGCACCGGCGCACAAGGTGACAGAGACCCACGTCTGGTACCAACGTCTGAGACCCGCGTCTCATTTTGCGGGCTGCGTAGGGCAAGGTCTGCGCCGGAAATCAGGGTTGTCGCCGACGCTTAGGCGTCTGTCGCTCATAGTTGTTATTTATACTATGAGCGACAGACGCAAGGGAGAACATAATACGTCAGCCCTGGATTAGCATACCTGCCGCTCCTGCGAAACGCTGAGGTCTTGGAAGAACGGTATTAACGCTGTATCTTACCAGCGGCAAGACCCCAGCGTTGATTCACATAGGCGGAAAAGGCTTCAGCTTCTACCTGAAACACCCGTGTCAGTTCCACGAGCGGGCCAAACCTCGTGCCAGCGCGCATTGTGACAGCGCGGTTGGTGAAGGAACTGACTGTCTCGGAAAGCGGCTGCTGGAGTATGTAGCCCATAAACTCATTCACCATGAGGTAGTCATTGCTGGTGTCGTAGCCGAGATAGTCAAAGTAAGCGAGAATAAAGCGCCTTGCCTGTGAGTCGAGGTTTTCAAAGCGCCGTCGGGAAAAGGCGCGGAAGTCCTCGTCAAGAAAGAAGATGGCGTGAAAGCACTCATGCACGATGTGAGTATAGCGGAGTGATCTGGACGACTCCCGCGACAGGGAGACAATCGCGCCGACTCCAGCAATAAAGCCTCCGGTTTGCCCCTGTCGTATGATGCCTGTGTTTAGCAAGAGCTCGCGCAGTTCAAGCTCTTCACGAGAAAGGGCGAATCTGGTTCTGGCGGCTGCGTTAAAAAAAGCCGCAAGGTCGTCCGCCTTGTAATCATGGGCGCGCCAGCCGTTCAGGGGCGCAAGTTCCGCGTCTGTGAGCAGACGCCCGTTGGAATCGGGCTTTTCCACAAAAAAAGCCAGCCGCTTTGTTAAACTGTTCTGCACGTCGTAAGTCGCGGTGTCAAAGATGAGGATTGGAGCGTCAAAGATAGAAGCCATGTCCTGCCATCGGAACACCTCGTAGCGGCTGTCCCGCCACTTGTTCTGGGAATAAGCAAGAATGGCGTCAGGGTTAGCCCAAATCGGGTCAAGCGCCTGCGCCAGCGCGGGGAATATGATGAGCAGCAGCGTGTATGCTTGTTTCATAATCTTTTCTCTAAAAGGGGTTTTCATAGATGTGATTCGCTTCCCAGTCGCCAGCCCGGTTTTCACCTTGAATAGCTGGAATGTCCAGAACAAGCCCGGGGCGGATGACATCGGGGTTCGGAAGCTGATCCCTATTCGCGTCATAAATGGTTTCCCAGAGCCGTGAATCCCAGTATACCCCCTGTCTGGCTGCGATGCCTCTCAGGGTGTCGCCGTACTGAATGATGTAATGGGCAGGCAGTACGGCCGTATGTTCCGCTCCCGTGATCTGGCGGAGTCTGCCGGCGGCAAGACTCCAACGCTGGCCCACATATGCGGAGAATGCCACTGCTTCCGCCTGAAATGCAGCCAGGATTTCAGGTAACGAAGTAACTTGTATACGATTATTAATCGCGTTCAGCACGTTTCCCCCAAAAAAGTCACTGTTGGCGGTCAGGGATTGCTGGAGGACATAGGCCATAAACTCATTGACCACAAGGAACTGGTACGACGTATCATAGCCGAGGTAGGAAAAATAGGCGAGAAGGTAGCGTTTTGCCTGGGGATTCAGGTTTTCATAGCGGCGGTAACTGAATGTGCGGAAGTCTTTGTCAAGAAAGAAAAGCCCGTGAAAGCCTTCGTGAACCATAAAACGCGAGCGCAACTCATTTGACGATTCGCGTGATATGGAGATCATAGCTCCAGCCCCGGCAATGAATCTGTTGTTCTGGCTATTGCGTATGATACCTGCGTCAAGAAGTATGTCACGGAGTTCCAGTTCTTCCGCTGAAAGCGAAAAGCGGGTGCTAGCGGCTGCATTAAAAAAAGCCGCGAGGTCTTCAGCCTGATAATCATGGGCATACCAGTCAAGCCGATGCGCGAGTTGCCGATCCGTGAGGAGCTGCCCGCGCACGCCGGAACGTTCCACGAAAAAAGCCAGCCGCTTGAGAAAACGGGATTGGATACGATAGCTTGCGGTGTCAAAGATGAGGATCGGCGCGTCAAAGATAGAAGCCATGTCCTGCCACTGGAACACCTCGAAACGGCTGTCCCGCCATCTGCTCTGGGAATATGCGAGAATGGTATCAGGGTTAGCCAGTATTGGACGTGCCGGCGCGGGTTCTGGTCTCGCTACTTGGTTCAACTCGCGTGTGGGCTGGGGCTGTACCCGAAGTTCCACCGGAGGAGGCGCTAACG
>JAITFA010000100.1 GCA_031281685.1 Treponema sp.
GTCCGTTTTGACGAGCGCTACAACTTTTCCAGTCTCGGCATAGAGCCGCGCAACGTCAGCGATCACTACCCGATCTGGGCTGAGTTCTGGGTCAACGCTGATACTGATTAGGCGGGCAAACCTCTGCTGGCGGAAGACATAAAAAACCTCACCGGGGTTTATGCCTGGGTGTTCAGAGCGCCAGCGCTGGGCGTCTACCGGCTGGAACCAAGCGCACAGTACATGGGAAAGCCCCTCGCGCCGTTGCCTTTGACCGCCCGCTGACTGCAGCGGCCCAGCAGCCTGTCGCGTTCCGTTCACGGCGCTTTAACCGCCCGTTTTTTGCGGTCATGGAACATTTTTCTGGCGGCAAACGGCATTTCGTTTATGGCAAACAAACTTTCGTTTGAGGCGGAGACAAACTTCCCTGAGGCAAAGACAAACTTCCCTGAGGCAAAGAAACTTTTCCCTGAGGCGGAGACAACGAGCTTTGAACAGTAAACGCCAATGTCCTGCCTGTGCTGGCATATCTCTGGCTCCGTCGATGGCATACCCCAGAGCCTTTCCCCTTGCCTAAGACGCTTCTTTATACGCGGGTAACCATACTGGTTCCCCAATCTCCCAAGCAAAAGAGTATGCCGGCGCTCCACTATCCAGCGGACTGAGGCTCATGTTTGCCAACATCGCGGCTCGAAACGGGGGGACAGCCAGCTCTGGCAGGACTGCCTGTCGCGTAAGCGTCTCATCGCCCGGACCAAGAAGCGCGGCGCAGAGAATCAGGCGGGGGAAGCGATACAACACCGCGCTGGCGGGAAACTCTTCAGGCGCGGGAACCGGCGTGTCCAGCAAGGGACCGAACAAGGACAGGGCGGGCGAGGGGCAGTCCACGGTTTGCGGGGGCAGCGCCCGCGCTTTTCCGTCCCGCCCGCTGGCGCTGAGGTTCCGCTGGTTTAGGGCAAGGGCTTTGAGTTCGCCCCGCGAACAGGCGCGGGAAACAAGCGCAAGCGGCGCGACATTGGGGAAGGAATACGCGCCCGCGAAACCAGCGGTAAAGAGCTTGCGGCTGTATGGCTCAAGCGCCTGTGCGCTATCGCGGTGAGGGATAAGCACAACAAAATGAAACGGGCCAGCTTGCGGTAATGTCATGGACACATTATGATGAAGAACATGATGAAACATAAGACCCAACTGCTTGTTGATCGCTTTACCGGGATACTATCGGCGTGGCCCGGTGTTGAATGTGTGTCTCTTAATGAGACCGCGTTAGTTGACACCCTTCACCCTTACTTTGCGCTCATCTTTGATGTGTTTTATGCCAGCCCTGTCCCAGCTCTTGAGGAACGGCGCCGCTTGTTTAAGGAAGACGCTATAGCGTTTGAATCCCAGCCGAATAAAGACCGTTTTCTTGTTGGAGAGGTTCCGGTGCGCTTAGAATACAAGTCAATCAAGAAGATCGATGAGCTTGTGTCCATCGCTGATACGAAATACGAGTCTTTATGGCTCATCAAGGATTCTGGAACCTACGGTTTCTACCGTTTAGTTTACGGAAAAATTCTCTTCAAGCGGAGTGATTGGATTACAACAGTACGGAATCGGCTGTCGGCGCTTGATCAGTTTTTTTGGGACCAAATACGCGCCTTTAACCAGTCAAAGATGGAACACCTCCTGAATGATTTGGGGGCTGCGTTGTTTGAAGAGAATGATTTCCACTACCTCATTTCCGAGGCGTTGTTTATCAAGACTGTCTGTCTCACCCTGTTTTGCATAAACCGCCGTTTTGAGCCATCCCACCGCGCTTATTACAAGCAGGCGCTGGAGCTGCCGGTATTGCCTGACGGGTTCCACGCCCAGCTTGACAGCTTCCTCCGTTCCGATGTGGAAATGACCAGAACGCGCAGGTATACGCTGGCTCAAGTTATTGCGCGAAACGTACTCAATCTATAGCCTATGTTTACCATAAATTTCTGCGCCGCAGGCTGCGGTCGCGTGGCTTTGAGTGGTTCCAAACTCTGTGTGGTTCACGCGGCTGACCCTGACGCGGAAATTGCGCGAATTGTCAACATGATTCAGGAGCAGCAAACCATTAAAGACCTCGTTGCCGGAGGCGGGCGTTTCGAGAACGTAGACTTTTCTAAAAGACATTTTTACGGCTGCACCTTCAAGGGCGCTTCCTTTACCAGTTGTATTTTTACCGGCGCACGTATGCGTATGGTTTTCTTTGATTTTGCCGAATTTTTCGATTGCGATTTTAGCGAAAGCGATCTGCAATTCATTTCCTTCGCGGGTACGGTCATGCGGGACTGCGTCTTTGAGAAAGTCGAGGCGCTTCATCTGAATTTCGGCGGCGCGGTCATCACGAACAGCCAGTTCAAATCATCGAATCTGTACAACAGCCGTTTCATTAACGCGAATATCACTTTCTCAAATTTTATTGACTGTAACTTGCAACGAACCAATTTTATCAAAGCCTATCTGGAAGAAGTGTCTTTCAAGTCATCCAACAGCGCCGAAGCCGTGTTTGATTTTAGCCCAATGGAGCTAAAGTGAAACTGTTCTTTCACTATTCCGCGCTCGGTTATAGTAACTCTTACATACTGGGTAATGAGGAGCGTGAGGCTATCCTCATCGACCCCAGCCACATGGCCAAGGGAATACTCAATTTTATTGAGGATAACGACTATCATCTGCGGGCTATACTCGTTACCCATGATCACAAGAACCACGTTCAGGGGTTGCGAACCCTGAAACGGATATACGACGCCGAGCTATATGCGGTCAATCACGTTATCATGGAACACAAAGCCACGCTGATACACGACAGTGAAACGCTTCACATTGATTCATTCGCGTTTGAGGTGATTTCCATACCCGGCCATTCTCCTGATTCCGTGGTTTTCAAAATCGGACGTATGATTTTTACTGGCGACGCGCTTTCCGCCGGCTTGATCGGTAAAACAGCCAGTAACTATGGCGACGCGACCGAACTTGCCGCCCTGCGAAGTAAACTGTTTTCCCTGCCGTATGATTGCATGGTGTTTCCCGGACATGGCCCGCCCACATCGCTGGAATCCGAGCGTCGTTTTAACGCCGGTATCCAGCTCTGCGAGGAAAAGCGTCGTAAAGGCTTTAGCGTCCCTAACGATCTTTTTATTGGGCGATGAGGACTGCTGCGTAACTCAACGCCTGAACTATGTGGAAATACAGAACGAGCGCAGGAGTTTGAGCGCCGCGCCTGCCTCCACGAGCGCATCACTACTCACACCCCCTTCAAGGCTGATACCCGCGTCATAGCCTATGGTTTTGAGAAGCTGGAAAAAACGTCCGTAATCCTCACCGTCGCCTTCACGCGGCAGCAAGCGTCCCTGTTTCGCGGCAATATGCACATGGCGCAGTTCATTGCCTGCCTTTGTGATAACTGCCAAGTCTTCGTCTTCCTTACGCATGTGGAAGTAGTCAGCGAGTAGTTTGATGTGGGCAAGGTTCAGGTCCTGAACCAAAGCAAGGCCCTCGCCAACGCTGGTGATGAAGTTACTCTCCTCGGAATTGAGCGGCTCAATAACAATGGTAATCCCCAGCGGACTGGCCAGGTTTTCAAGGTTATAAAGCAGTTCACTGAACTGCTTCCGTCCAGCTTCATAAGGAAAGCCCGCAGGCAGATTCTTTGCGCCAGCGCTGCCCAGCACAATGATCTTGATGCCCAACGACGCAGCCCATTCACACGCCTCTTTTGCGTACTCAAGCGCCAGCTCCGGCTTTGCCTCCGGGCCGGTCAAGCGTAACCGCGCCGGAAAGAAGTTGTTACACGCCGTGGCTGGAATACCCCCAGCCGCTACCGCTTTGGCCAGCTCGACCCGTTGAGCGTCTGTGGCACTCATCACCTGAGCCAGCGGAAGTTCCAGGTAATCAAAACCAAGCTCCGCTATCATGGGGATAATCGTAACGCCTGTTTTTGCCTCGTCCTTTGCCAAAGGACCCAAACAGCAACCAATCTTCATATTTATACCTCTGTGCTTATAATAGCATATATTAGAGTTATGGAACCGGAAGCTTATAAACTTCTCATATTTTGAAGTCTATGCTATCATTGATAGCATCGGAGGAAGGAAACAGATGGAATACAAGGAATATGCCGCTATTGCGACTATCATCAGGGGGCTGTTTATCAACACAGTGGGATATCCCTGGGTTGTTGTACATGAGCGTTGTGAACGCGCTGAGGAAACCGTGTCGGCTGACGCGCTGGTGGTTGATATTTCCCCGGCTCTGCGGAATGGTGTTCTGGACGAAGAGGCTGCGGCAAAGGTTTTTCAGGAAGCCTGTACAGCCTGGGAATTCGACAAAGCCCCCAGCGGTGTTGAAGCGGCCATGAAGCAGGAGGCGGCGAAGAAGGAGCCGTCCTGCATCGTACTGAAACGCGGCGCTATTGAGGCGTTCTACTGGATCGATAAAGACATTGACGCCGCACGAAAACGCATGTATGGCAAAACAGCCTCCGTGCTTGAGGGAAAAGTTCCTCAAAGCCACCCGTTGCTTATTGAACAGAAACTTGACGCAGCCACCCGCGCTGGCGTTGTACAGCACAAAATAGCCCTGCTTGAGGGGGACATACAGAACTCGGCAAGCATTGCGCGAAGCCTTGCCTGCTCCGGCGCGCTGGTCTTTATCGCGGACGCTAATCTGGAAGCGGCGCAGCAACTCGCCAACGCCATCAACACCAATGCGCGGCGGACAGCGGCTATTCCGGTTCAGGTAAACCATACCGACGAAGCTTCGGTCGAAGCCCTGTTTAACACCATAGTGGAAACCGCCGGCGGCTTGGACATCTGTATCTGTGTTGAGAATATGTTTGAGCGGGGACATCTGCTTGAGCGAAGTCTTGAGGAGTTTAAAACGCGCAATACCGTGTTTTTCCTCATAGCCAAATACGCGGGGCTGCTATTCAGACGCCAGTTTCGTACCGCGCCATCATGGATAACCGATATTATTCGGGTTAGCGAGTATTTTTACGGCGAGAATCAGGAGTGTCTGGGACTGTCCGCGAGTCTTGCGCTGGAACTGATCGAGTACAACATAAAGGTAAACACAATCTGCCCAAATAACGACTTTGATCACCCCTTCTGGACAGACCCTGAAACCGGTCTTTTCGCGCAGTACCTCAAAGCCGGCAAGGTTCCCGGCGCAAGGTCTATCGCCGAGGTAAAAGCCTACTACGAGGCAAAAGTTCCAATGAAGCGCTCGTGTACCGCGCTGGACATAATGCGCGCCGTTTACTATGTCATTGAGCAGAATTACGAGACCGGTCAGACGCTGTCGGTTTCCGGCGGGAAAAAGGTCCTATAAAGCAATCTGCTGTTGCAGGTCCTTTGACACAATAACGTCGTGGCCCGTGAAGGCCATGGCAAGAGCGCCGCGCCGGAGCAGAGTCTTGCCGCTGTCGGTGACGGTGCGCTCCGCAAAGGCTTTGCTGTGAATGATCAGGTTCGGGTCGCCAAAGCCAAGCCAGCCGTGAACCGAGGGAATACGATGACTCACGTTGCCCATGTCAATAGAGCCGCCTATTTCCCCCGGCAATATGGTTTCGCCCAGATCGCGCAGGTGCTTGTTATACACAGCGGACAGGGACTGATTTGTTACCATGTCGGCATAAGCCGTCTGAAACGGCTTTATGGTAAGCGTCGCGCCGGTCATGCTTGCCGCGCCAGCGGCACATTCTTTGAAACGCTCCACAGCCCGCGTGAGGTTCGTCATGTTTGCGGCGCGTATGTAGAAACGCGCTTCCGCGTATTCAGGGACAATGTTCGGAGCAACGCCGCCCGCGGTAATGATGCCGTGGAACTGCACGTCGCGGGTAACGTGCTGACGAAGCGCGTTCACGCCGTTGTAAAACAGGATCAGGGCGTCAAGAGCATTGATGCCGGCTTCCGGCGCCATTGAAGCGTGAGCCGCCCGTCCTGTATAGCTCACGATGAGCGGGCGCAGCGCCATTGACGGACCGCTCTCTCTGGTAACGCTGTTGGGGTGCGTCATAATCCCAACCGTCATGTCGTCAAATACACCCTGATCAGCCATAGCGACCTTCGCGCCAAAGGTTTCCTCAGCCGGTGTGCCAAATACCACGATCTTGCCGCCAATGCTGTCAAGGACCGCCTGTAAACCAAAAGCCGCGCCAAGCGACATGGTACAGATGAGGTTATGACCGCAGCCGTGACCAATGTCCGGCAGGGCGTCGTATTCGCAGAAGTAGGCAATGGAAGCCCCGGACTTGCCGCTGTCGTAAACAGCGCGGAAAGCAGTGGGAAAGCCGCAGAACTTGTCGTCAACGCTAAAGCCGTGCGCCACAAGGGTCTCGGTGAGGAGCTTATGCGCCTTGTATTCCTCGTTCCCCAGTTCCGGGTTCTCGTAAAGAAAACGGGCAATGCCGAACAAATTGTCCAGTTCGCCGTCAATGCTGTTTTGTATGGTGTCGTATAATTCTTGCATGGTAACTCACGGATTCTCATAGTTTTTGTAGAGGAAACGCCGTATCTTCTGCTGGGCGTTCTTCTCAAACGCTTCGCGGCGCAGGGTAAAGTCCATTATCTTCTTATAACCCACCAGCGCACGATTCACGTTCTCGATTTCTTTTTTTATCAGACCGTTGAGGAACTCGTCCGTGAGTTCCTGATTCGGGTAATTTTTGGCAAGAGCCTCAAAGTTAGGAACCACCACCGCGAAAATCTGCTCGCCGCCGTATTCCTTTTCTTTCCGTCCCACGATCAGAATCTCTCCAACCACGGACGACCCGTTGAAATGTCCCTCAATTTCCTCCGGGTAGATGTTCTTGCCGCCGGAACTGACAATAAGGTTCTTCTTCCTGCCGTTGATGTAGATAAAACCGTCCTCGTCCATGTAACCGAGGTCGCCGGTTTTGAGAAACCCGTCGTCAGTGAACATCTCCGCTGTGGCTTCGGGATTTTCGTAGTAACCAAGCATGATGGACGGGGACTTGGCGACAATCTCACCCATGCCTTCGTCGTTCTTGTCAATGATTTTGACCTCAGTGTACTTAACCGGCAACCCAACCGAGGCGTTCCGCTTGTGCCACGGCGTATTCACGCTGATAAGCGGGCTGTTCTCGCTCATGCCGTATCCATGCACAATGTTAAAGCCAAATGAATCAAAGAAGTTGGCTGTTTTGATGCTGAGCGGCCCGCCGCCCGCAACCATGATGCGGATCGATTCAAGACGCGCCTTCTTGCGGATAAACTTAAACGCCTTCTGCCCAAACTTGAAATTGCCCTTATTAGCCTCTTTGAGGGCAATTCTCCGCAGAGCGTCCAGAACCACCCTTACAATAGCGGGAAGCTGCTGATACTTCTGGTCAATGGCAGCCATAACCTTGTCGTAGAGGAGCGGCACGGCGATGAGGAAGGTTCCCCCCGCGTCGTGGATGTCGTCAATGACCACCTGTCCAACGAGCCGCTCGACAATGATGGTTCCCGCCCCACAGGAGAGCGGCGACATGAACGAACAGGTCGTGGGGTAGGTGTGATGCAGGGGAAGCACGTTAATGAATATATCGGACGGGACTGCCTGTAGAGAACGTATCGCGGCATTGGCATTGGCGATGATGCCTTTGTGATGCAGCGTTACGCCCTTGGCAAAACCAGTGGTGCCAGAGGTAAACACAATCGACACGGGATCGTGTTCAGCAATCTCACCCACGGCGGGGAGCTTTTGGGAACCCGCGCCCCGGCCAAACGCTGGATACGCCCGCTCATCCGCGTCCGTGAAGCACACGAATGTCTTGAGCGAAACCACCTTAGCAGCCTCTTTTGCGAAATCCTTTTTCCGCGCAGAATAAAAAAACGCCCTGGCTTTGGTTATCTCAAGTATGTTAAAACACTCTTTTTCAGATACCAAGAAATCAACCGGCACAATGACCAGACCAGCGATTGCCGCGCCAAGATAAGTCGCCATCCACTCAGGCCGGTTCTCAGCCCACAGCACGACCCGATCCCCCTTGACCAAGCCTGCGGCAAGCAAACCGCGTCCCACTCGCCGGCTCTCCTCCGCAAGGCGCTTGAACGACCATTGGGTAAACGCTTTCTGTTTACCAGAACGGTAATAGATAGCGGTCTTATCCTGCCATTGTTCCTCAATGGCGGATAACCACGCGCTGAAATTCGGATACGGCATATCCGGCCAATCGGCAATGTATTCTTTAGGCTCTAACATGATGGCAATAGAGTAAACAGATTTGCAGATTTTGTCAAAACCATATACAGGCTGCGCGGCGCTGAGTAAAAATTTTCGCGCCTGTTCGATAGACACACCCGCAGGTCATGCTTTCCCAAATCAAGCCGCGCAATTCAAAGTATCACCCGTCCTGATGAGTCGCTAATACTGATTTGGAAGTTTTTACACCCATTTCTACAACTTCAAAACCCATTTCTGAAACTTTTAGAAACGGGTTTATAACTTCCAAACCCATTTCTAAAAACTCAACACCCATTTCTAAAACTTTTATACCCATTTATGAAAGTGATACACCTGTTTCTAGAACTTTTATACCAGTTTATGAAAGTTTCATACCCATTTCTAAAAATTTAACACCCATTTCTAAAACTTTTATACCCATTTCTAAAAGTTATATACCTATCTCTGAAAGTTCCACACCTATTTCTACAACTTCTATACCTATTTCTGAAAGTTATAGAAACGGGTTTACAACTTCCAAACCCATTTCTGAAGCTTCACACCCATTCCTAAAAGTTCAATACCCATTTCTAAAAACTCCACACCCATTCCTAAAAGTTCTACACCCATTTCTGAAAACTCAATACCTATTCCTAAAAGTTCTACACCCATCCTGATGAGTCGCTGATACTGCCGCGTTCTTGCCAGCAATTCAAAGCATCAGACTTGCGGTGTCTGACCCCTTCACCGGCTCATTCAGCGACCTAGCCGGCGCCTGAGAAACATAGCTCCAGCATAGCTGCCCGTGGTATCTCTACTACATCCGTCCTTCCGCGCAGGTGGTGGTATAAACCGCCAAACTCCCAGTCATCCGCCCGTTTAACTATACCCGCCCGCTTGGGATTCTCGTCTATATAGTCAAATACTCGCAAAAATTGCCTTACGTCATCGACAATCTTCGAGAAAAACCGCTTTCCCCAGAGATGTCCCCCCTGCTTGCCATGTACTTTGTTCCAGTAT
>JAITFA010000123.1 GCA_031281685.1 Treponema sp.
AGAGACAAGTTTCTCCGCCTCAGGGAAAAGTGTCTTTGCCTCAGAGACAAGTTTCTCCGCCTCAGGGAAAAGTGTCTTTGCCTCAGAGACAAGTGTCTCCGCCTCAGAGAAAAGTTTCCCTACCTCAGGGAAGTTTGTCTCCGCCTCAGGGAAAAGTTTCTTTCAAGGCGCTTGCTGGATGCCGTCAACAACCCAGTCAATGATTACCACGAGGCGTTTCTCGATGGCTGAGGGAATGTCGATCATTGAGGCGATAAAGTCTGAGGCGTCGGCGGCGGCGACACTGTACACCAGTAAGCCTTCGTCAATGAACTCAAAGTAGAGCTGGGCAATGAAGCGCCGTTCTTTGATAACCGGCACGAGCAGGTACGTCAGGTTCCTGAAGTTGGTCAGGGTATAGCGGAGACCTATCGCGTTGGCGACAAGACTGCCTTCGTAGTAGGAGTTACCGAAGTTGGCGTCTTTGAGGCGCATATACACGTTCTCCGACGCGGGAACCGTGGCGGATGGGGGCGGATCGGGAATCGCGGTGGTTTTTCGCTCGCTTTCAATACGGGTTGCCTGCTCGAACAACGGGATATACTTGTCGCGGGTGAACGAATGGTACAAACGCCCCTCTAAGCCGCGTACCTGACTCAAGGCGTTGTACACGCGGATAAAGCCGGCGCTTCTGTCCAGAGGAAGCACGCGCAGCGATTCCGCCAGAAACGCGGGGCTGGCGCTGAGTATCGGCTCGCTAAGCGGGATGCCTGATTGCGAGGCGGGTGTCAGACGCAGACCAGACCCTTGATCGCTGAACACAAACAGACCCTCGCTGGAAAAGACTTGAGCGCACTGCTCTTCATCCACCTGACACAGATCAGCAAAAGAACGGCTCTGGGTCCATGCGGGAAACACGCTCCACACCAAGCCCGCCAATACGATCAACAAAAGTTTCTTCATTAGTACGCTCCTCTAATACGCTCCCCGGCCCCGAAGCACCGCGACAATGGTTTGGTACAGTATCCACATATCAAGCCACACTGACCAGCTTTGCAGATAATAGGTGTCAAACAGCACACGCTCGTTATAGTCCGTATCGGAGCGCCCGGATACCTGCCACAGTCCGCTCAGCCCCGGCTTAACTGAAAAGATACGCTTGAAGTCCTCGCCGTACTTCGGCACTTCGTCTGCAACAATGGGACGCGGACCCACGAGGCTCATTTCACCCTTGAGTACGTTGATAAGCTGGGGGAACTCATCAAGGCTGGCGCGTCTGAGAAAGCGGCCCACTGTGGTAACGCGGGGATCGTTCTTGATCTTGCGGCTTGCTTCCCATTCCTCTTGCATGGCGGGGTTTTCAGCAAGCAGTCTTTGCAGACGCGCATCAGCGTCAATCGCCATTGAGCGGAACTTGTATGCCTTAAAGGACTTGCCGTTACATCCAAGCCGCGTGTGTCCGTATAACACTGGTCCCGGGGAGCTCACTTTAACCACGAGGGCAAGGATTAAAAATATCGGCAGTATGATCAGACCGCCGATGATCGTGAGGCTGATGTCCATAAAACGTTTCATAGCAAGGTTCCAGCCCATCTTCAAACGATGGCTGGTAACAAAGCCCAGAAGCCCGTCGAAGTCCCGCACAGTCATCCAGATATTCGTGGCACGAAAGAAGTCGGGGATCAGCACGTTATACCTGAACGCCGATACCGAGTGGTTGAGCAGATGTGTCAACTCCTCCTCGTTAAGGTCCTGCATTGCCACTATCGCCATCTTGATATTGTAGCGCCGCACCAGTTCCGGTCCCAGGTTTATGTCGCGCAAGACCGGCACCTCACGATAGGTATCAGCTTCCAGCTTTTGAGACAGGATCAGCACTGGTACATAGCCGCTCTTAACGCTGTCAAGCAGACGGTCAATCACCAGCTTACCTAGGGTTTCGCCCCCGTAGATAACCGCTGGTATGCCGCCCAAGCCGCTCTTCCGCAAGGTGTAATGCATGGCGTTCCGGCACATAAGCAGGATAAAGGTAGAAAACACGAAGCTGACGGCAAAAGCAACCGATAAGGCGTCAAGTTGTCGATCTTCTATGAAGCGCGATAGGATGATGCCGCCGTGCGCCATGAACGATGCGGTGGTAAAGAGCTTGAATTCTTCCGACGGCGCCAGCGATATACCGGGATACAGGCCGCATACCTGAAAGATGAGCAGAAAAACCGGCACATAGACCCAGTAGGTAACAAAGGATTTGAAGTTAATGACGGCAAAGTCGTAGAGGTTGACCATAAAAAAGCCCGCGCCAAAAGAAAGCATGACCGCGATGAGGTCTGACAAGACAAAAGCAATGGCTATGAAGGCGGAACTGGTATGATGATACCTCACCCGATACCAGGTATCAAATTCTGAGAGCGTCATTAGAGGATCATCGTCAGAAAACTTCGTTTTGACAAGAACAGTGTTTTCTGATATACTAAGACGCTTGGATAAGATGGCTGTATGAAGAAACTTCACAAACAGACGCGCCATGTGCCGCGCCATGCGCGCTTGACGCACGCCGTGTTTCACGACTGGTATCATTCTCGTCTACTGCTTGTGCTGGAAAGCGTCCTCATCGGCTTTGTCGCCGGTTTGGTGGTAGTCTTCTTCCGTTATGTTCTGGGTCAGGCTGACAGGCTCCGAGTCTGGATGTATAACAATCTTTTTCGTACTTCCGTGCTGTGGGTGGTGGCTTGGGCTGCTTTTCTCACGCTGCTAGGGCTGTTTCTTGGGTGGGCAATTAAAGTCAGGCCCATGATCAAGGGAAGCGGCATACCTCAGGTGAAAGGCGTTCTGCTTGGCCGTGTTCAGATGCGCTGGATGACGGAACTGCCGCTCAAAATCATCACCGACGCCCTTGGCTTGGGCGCGGGGCTGTCACTGGCGCGCGGAGGTCCGTCCCTTCAGCTTGGCGCGTATGTTGGCTCGGGTATGATTCCTCTGTTTCACCGTTCCAAAGAAGAAGAAAAAATCCTGATTGTCGCTGCCTCGTCTGCGGGTCTCGCGGCGACATTCGGCGTTCCGCTGGCCAGCGTTCTGTTCGTGCTTGAGGAACTGTGTCCGTCGTTTTCACCCCTGTTTATGGCCAGCGCCCTGGCCGCGTCCATGTCGGCGGAAGCCACAGCCGAACTTTTCTTAGGCTCAGAACCAATCTTTTCTTTCGCGGGCATCGTCACGCTGCCGCTCCAGAATATGCACTGGGTGGTTCTTCTGGGAATAGCGTGCGCGCTTCTTGGGGATGTGTTTAAGCGCGCCCTCTACCTTTCAATGGACACCTATAACCGCTTTAACATTCCGCTCACGTTTCGTCCGCTTATCCCCCTGCTTTTGTCCATTCCCCTGGGCTTGTGTCTGCTTGACGTGCTGGGCGGCGGTCATAACCTGATTGAAGCGATTGCCGGCGGCGCCTATTCACTGCGCCTGCTCCTGCTGATTTTTGCCTGCAAGCTGGTGTTTACCGCAATCTGCCATGGTTCCGGTACTTCCGGCGGCATCTTTTTGCCTCTGCTTGCCTGTGGCGCGCTTGTTGGCGCGGCAATGGGCGAGATGCTGGAACTGGGCGGTTTTATCAGCGATACCCAGAAGCTGAACTTCATCATACTCGGCATGGCCGCCTTTTTTACCGGCGTGGTCAAGGCTCCAATCACGGCTATGGTACTGATCCTTGAAATGAGCGGCAATTTTAGCAATATGGGGAACCTTGTGCTGGTCTGCCTGAGCGCCTTTGTCATGTCTGAACTTATCATGTCCCGTCCTGTGTTCAGCGTACTGCTTGAACGAATGTTGTCCCCGCCAAAAACGCATTGAGCGGGTAAACCGGACACTCGGTTCACGCGCTCTTGCCCGCGACATCTTCTTCATCATCAATCAATAACATATCACTCACTTACCCCTATTATATTTCATACAATTCAAGCCCCTTGATAAAAACGAGGCAAGCATACAAAGTGAGAAGGCGCGAATGGAGAAAGATTGAACTACTGGCAGATAAACCTGAGCAAGGTTCCGGGGCTTGACAAGCGATTGCTTGCGATAAAAGAAGATTCGCTCGGCGAGGCGGAGATTGCGGTTGAAACCGCCGCTTCAGGAGAAGCAACCATGCGGGTACGAGGCGTGTATGTCCACTCGCCGCGAGACCCGTCGCGGGAAGGCAGGCGGCTGGCGGAAAGCATCGGCGGACAAGTTGCCGAAAGCCCAATCATTGTGCTGGGCTTTGGCTTGGGCTATGCGGCTGAGGCGGCTGCAAGAACAAACCGGCCCATCATCGTTGTTGAGCGACACGCCGCGATCCTGAAAAAGGCGCTGGAGACACGGGACTTGTCCGCGCTTCTCACGCGGGAGAAGTTCAGCCTCACGCTGGGCGGCGCAAGCGACGGCATCCTGATTCCCCTGCGTTATGCCGGAAGCGCCGAGCCAAGCGTAATCCGCAACCGGGCGCTTACCCAACTGGATGAGCAATGGTACGCGGAGGTTGAGCGCCATATACAAATCTGGAAAGACAAGGAAGCGGTGAATCAGGCCACGCTCAGGCGCTTCGGCATACGTTGGGTGCGTAACCTCGCTCGTAACATGACCGCGATCCGCGATCTCGCCGGCATATACCATCTCGCCGGTGTTCTGCGGGGGTCTGATCTCCCTGTGCTGCTCATAGCGGCTGGACCTTCGCTGGACGCCGCGCTTCCGCTGCTGCCGGAACTGGCAAAGCGCTGCGTGATTGTCGCGGTGGATACGGCGTTGAGGCGCGCGCTGGAAACCGGCGTTGAGCCTGATTTCGCGGTGGCGCTTGACCCTCAGTATTGGAACTACCGGCACCTTGATCGCGCTCCCGCCCCAGGAACCTGCCTCATCGCCGATTCAGCGGTATATCCCGCGGTACTGCGCCACCCATTCGCCCGTATCCTGCTCTGCCGGTCCCAGTTTCCCCTGGGGCGCTTCATCGAAGACCGGCTTGATAAAGCCGCGGCCAGCCAGCAAATAACCCTGGGCGCGGGCGGCTCAGTGGCGACTACGGCGTGGGATTTTGCGCGTATACTGAAACCCGCCTCCATCTGGATCGCGGGGCTAGACCTTTCCTATCCCGGCTTAAAGACCCATTTCAAAGGCGCGTTGTTTGAAACCCGCGCGCTCTCTGAATCAACGCGCCTGAATCCAGCCGCGACTTGGTCGCTCCGGGCGCTTATGGACGCCTTGCCCTTTACCGCGCCTGCCGCTGACGGGGGGAGCGTCCGCACGGACAGGCGGCTTTCGCTCTATGCCGCGTGGTTTGAAAGCCGCCTCTGTCTGAATCCGCCGACTTACCGGCTTGGCGCGGAGGGACTTGCCATCGCGGGCATGAAAAACGGCGCGCCGGAAACGCTGCTGGCGCTTCCCGAACAGCGAAACACGATACGGCGTTTGCTTGAAACAGCCTTTGCCCGTATCAAGCGCGACCCGGAGCTTCGTTCTCAGCAATACGAAACCGCCCGTAGAGACCTGCTCGACGGTCTTAAGCAAATCAGGGCTATTGCCAAAGACACCGCGGCGCTGGCTGAAGCAGCGGCGCGGCGCCTTCCCCCGCCGGAACACCGCGACGCCCTGCTCAAGAAGCTGGACAACGCCAACAAAGCCATCGGCCAGAGCAAGGTGAAAGACGTTGCCGGCTTCCTGTTCCCGCCGCTTGCGGAAATCGAGCGGGGTTTTCAAAGCGCCGACCCCTTTGTTCGCCACATCGAGCTGTCCCGCAACCTGTATCAGGCGCTCTTCCTCGCCGCCGATACGGTTTGCCGCTATCTGGCAGAGTAATTCGTCAAAGCAAACAGTCCTGTTACGCGCAGCGCCAAGCGCGTAACTTTGTTTCTTTACGTTTTTTAACTTCCCCTTCCAATCCATTTATAGGCAGCTTTTCATACCTTCTATTAACTTCACGCTTGTCTCCATTCAAGAACCTGCCCATGTCAAGAACCCGGCAATGCAATTTTTAGAAATGGGTATATAACTTTTAGAAATGGGTATGGAACTTTTAGAAATGGGTGTAGAGTTTTTAGAAACGGGTATGAAGCTTCAGAAATGGGTGTAGAAGTTGTAAACCCATTTCTATAACTCTTAGAAATGGGTGTATAAATTGTAGAGATAGGTGTAAAACTTCTAGAGATAGGTGTAGAGTTTT
>JAITFA010000154.1 GCA_031281685.1 Treponema sp.
TTATGTATGCCTGACCAAACCACGGTGGACTATCTCTGGCGCTTCATTGGACCTGATGGCGATGGTTCTTACGCAACAAAGGAAGCGGCGCTCGCGGATTTTGCCACATGGCACAGCGACGCCGATGCGGTCTACGCGGCTACGGTCGATATTGACTGCGGCAGCCTTGAGCCGTGCGCGACAGTGGGTTATAAGCCGGATCAGGTAAAGACGATCAGCGAATTGCGGGGCGTGCGTGTAGATCAGGTTTACATTGGCTCTTGCACCAACGGACGTATTGAAGACCTGCGTGAGGCTGCGGCGGTGTTACGGGGAAGAAGAATCGCGGAATCGGTTCGCGGCATTGTGTCCCCTGCCACGACGGACGTGTACGCTCAGGCGTTGAAAGAGGGGCTTATCGCGGTGTTCCTCGACGCTGGTTTTTGCGTAACAAACCCAACGTGCGGCGCGTGTTTGGGCATGTCCAACGGCGTGCTTGCCGAGGGCGAGGTCTGCGCCTCTACCACAAACCGCAATTTTTACGGGCGCATGGGCAAGGGCGGGATGGTTCACCTCATGAGTCCAGCTTCAGCGGCGGCTACAGCAGTCGCGGGAAGTATCGTGAACCCAGAAGATTTGTATAATTAAGGAAAAAACATGAAAACATTTGGCGGCCCGGTTCTATTTCTGGACCGGAGCGATATTAACACAGACGAGATCATACCGGCGAAGTACCTCACGGAGAACACCCGTGAGGCGTTAACCCCTTATCTTCTTGAAGACCTGAAACTCCCAGGCTTTGATCCTAAGAAAGACCTTGCGGGCAAGCGCGCCGTGCTTACCCGCACAAACTTTGGTTGTGGCAGTTCACGCGAACACGCTCCATGGGCGCTTGAGATGAACGGTATCACAGTGGTGATTGCCGGCAGTTTTGCCCGTATCTTTCGGCAGAACATGTATAACTGCGGTCTCATCGCCGCGGAGCTTCCGGCTGCGGAACTTGACGCGCTGTTCGCGGAGTTCGCGGGCAAAGACACCACGCTTGAGGTAAACGTCGCTGAAACTACGTTCACCTTTAAGGCTGCTCATAAGGAGAAAAAGGTTTCCTTTGCGCTGAAGGGTTTTGACCGAGCGTTGGTTACGGCAGGCGGCTGGGTTGAATACGCGGCGGAGCGTTATTGAAACATGTTTACTACAACCGTAAGCCCCCGTTTTGGCGATGTGGATGGTCTGGGGCATATTAACAACACCGTCATCGCCATCTGGTTTGAGCAGGCGCGCAATCCCCTGTTCAGGATATTTTCGCCTAACCTTGAAATCTGCCACGAAACTTGGCCCCTCATTATGGCGCACACGGACTTTGACTTTGTCGGCGAACTCTTCTTCCGTGCCGACGTGGAAATCCGCACCACCGTCAGCCACATTGGTACAAAGTCCTTCACCCTCTACCACGAGGCTTGGCAGGAAAGCCGTCTCTGCGTAAAAGGTCACGCGGTCATCGTGTACTACGATTTCATGAAAAAAGAAACCGTCCCCATCCCGCCCGACAAACGCACACAGCTTGAGGAACTCCTTGAGCCGGAAGCCTGAGTAAGCCGCCCGCTCCCGTTGCTCATGACGGGAACGGCGCCTGCCAAGCCTTTCAAAGCCTGAGTAGGTTTAATAATTCAGTATGGGTTCCGGTCTCAATAATTCGCTCGCGTTACAAGACCATAATCTTACCGCTTTCCCGCCATGTTAAAATCAATAATCGTCCGCGCAAGCCCTTCCTACGCGCTCGCCTAACGCCTTATCAAAGGGACTTATCAGCGCGAGCCGCTTACGATAGCGGCTGGCATTGATGTTACGCGATCCGGCCTAATGTCTTTAGACGACGAGTCAATGTCTTCAGACGCGGAGTTAATGTCTAAAGACATCAGGTCAATGTCTTTAGACGCGGAGTTAATGTCTAAAGACATCAGGTCAATGTCTTTAGACGACGAGTCAATGTCTTTAGACGCGGGATTGATCGCAAGTCTCAGTCAAACGGTGCGGCGCTTTTAAAGCAGCAGTGGATGGCAAAGTACAGCGCCGTTTGTGAACTATCTGACAGACCTATGCCCATAAAGACGCGGGATAAACACCCTGCGCCACAAGTTCAGCCACACGAGCGGTCGTGCTTGCCTTATCTTCCTTATAGGTAACGCCAAACCAGTCCGCGTTAGCATTTAACGCCTTGAACGAAAGCGTTTTGTTTTTGATGAGCCAGTCCACGGCGCGCGGAATGTAACATTCACTCTTAGGGTTGCTGGCTGAGGTCTTGAGAAACTCCTCGAAGTAGCGGCGTATATGGGGAATAACCCCCGGCGGAAAGCCCCAGAAGTTCATTGATACCGGCGTGTCTGGCGCGAGGTCGCGTTCCGTGCCGTCTGGCGCAGTGTTGAAGATACGACCGTTCCGTTGGCTAATCGCGGTCAGCTCTTCCACCGAAACGAGATAGCCGTTCTCGATACCACAGACCCCACGCGCCACACTTCCCTGGGGGCTGAGGGTTTTGTCGAGCCGGTACGGTACTATGGCGCCTTCGCTCAACTCGGCTGAACCAAGGTAGGTCCCCAATACCTCAAAAGCCTCTTTGCTGTAAAAGTCGTCGGCGTTAATCACGGCAAAGGGCGCGTCGATTTTGTCCGCCGCGCAGAGCAGGGCGTGGCTCGTTCCCCAGGGTTTGACGCGCGTGACGCGCTGCGCCTCCGCGTATACTTCAGGCGGAATCAGGGTATCCAGGTCCTGAAACACCACTTCGTACCTGACCCGCGTTCCCATACGACTGAGAACCAGTTCCCTGAAGTCCTGCTCAATGTCGTGTCTGATGATGAAGATGACTTTCTCAAAGCCTGAGCGGAGCGCGTCATACACTGAATAGTCCAGCAGGACTTCGCCACTGTTGCCGATGCGGTCAACCTGTTTCAAGCCGCCGTAGCGACTTCCTATGCCTGCTGCCAAGATTACCAGAACTGGTCCTTTCATAAAAACTCCTATTTATAAAAAGCTAAGGCGGTTTCAGAACGCTGAAACCGCCTTATGTTATCATCTTACGCAATTAACGGCTAGTTCACCACAAAGGTAAGGTAGTAAAAGGTATAGTCAAAGCGAAAAGCCATGTTATAGCTTCCGGGCGAGGTAAAGCGAAAACGGCTGTATAAACCGTTTTCCCATTCGATGTTGTCATAGTCGTTAAACATGAAGGGTTTGATAGCTCCGGGCGGATTCAGGCTGGAATTCGCCCTGTTCAGGTTATCATTCAGCAGTATCCACTCATTCAACGGGGCATTAACGGGCTGTTCGGCGTAAAACGCCATCTCATTGGGTGTAAATGTAAGGGGGGCATCGTTAAAGGATATGCCCAATCCGTCGCGTTGCAGGCTAAAGTATATGGTGTTTGGCGCGGAAAAACCGTCCATGCTGTTGTATGGGACAAGGTGGTACATACCATTATCGTAGGCAAGCGCATATTTGCCGCCGCCATCCGAGAAAAGCAACTGCCGGTCGATAAAATAGTACCATCCATCTTCGCCTGCCATTTCCGAGGAGTATACGGTCTTGATCGCGCCGGACTTGTACTCAAGGATCGAGAAGTCGAAGATGTGGGCTGAACCGCCGCTACAGGTGAGCAATATCTGCGGCTGAGTATTCCGCTCAAAAAACACGATATCAAAATAATCAAGCTCCGGGTGCTTCCAGTCTTGCTCATAAAGCAGAACGTTTTGTCTATTCCGTTTACTGGCGATAGCAAGGCTGTCTGCGCACACTACGAAGAATTCCTCATACCGATCATCGCCGTACAGGTCTACCCAGCCGGACTTTTCCACTGGAATCAGTGCTGTCTCCACCCCGATTAGGTCAGCCAGTAAAGCCAGTCCCTTTCCGTCGTCGGGACGCGGTTCTACCTGTTGATAGCCTGCGGCCCAGAGCGGAAGGGCGCTGAGACTCAAGAGGAGTACAACCCATTTTTTCATAAATCCCCCATACACTCAAATATCCATCTTGCGGTAAGAAAAGGCAATGGTTGCCAGGAGCTGTTCCCCTGTTTCATTGGGGGAAGTGTATAGAATTGAAACGCCGCACGTTTTGTGATACGCTACATATATGATTGAGTATGTGGTTCCGAACAATATTAATGATCGTGTTCTTGACCGCGCCTGCCAGCTTCTTTCCGAAGGCGGACTGCTTGCCCTACCGACAGACACGAGCTGGAGTATCGTGTGTTCGCTCAAGTCAGTCAGCGGCATTAAGAAGCTCAAAGCCCATTCAGGCGAGCGGGATGAGCGACACTTTACCCTGCTTTGTTCTGATATTTCCCAATTCGGGGAATTGTGCCGCATGGATAACAGCCAGTTCAGGCTTATCAAGCGGCTTGTGCCTGGGCCGTATGTCTTTGTGCTGAAAACCCTTCTTGGCACTGAAAAGTCTCTAGGCCTGCGCCGCAAAGAGATCGGTATCCGTATCCCCGCTCATCAAGTTCCGCTTGCGCTTATAAGAAGCCTGGGCGTTCCCCTGTATTCGATTACCGCTAAACGCGGTATGCTGCCGGACTTTGATGGTGATGAGGCTAAGGCGCAGAGCATGGACGAGTTCCCGGTGATTCCAGAAGATGAGTTGTTTGAAGGCGGCTGGGAGCTTGAGGCGCTTGAATGGATAGCCCTTATTCTTGATAGCGGGATTGAGCAGGAGCGGCTTTTCTCAACGGTCATTGATATAAGCGGTGATGACCCCCAAGTATTACGCGCTGGAGCCGGACTTTGGCCTGCTTAAAGAAGCTAAAAGAGATTGGAATGAGCTTGATTCGCGTGATATTCAGGCGGCGTATCTATGTCATTGCCATCCTGCTTATCCAAATCGCCTGTATCCTGTCATTCCTTGCCGGATCAAGTATGGTGTTCTGGCATGTGAATATAGCTATGCAGGCTCTGAGCATTATAGTCAGCTTCTACATTGTCAACAAACAGGGTAAGTCTGGTTATAAACTCACTTGGCTATTCCTCTTTCTGGTGTTTCCCGTGTTCGGAGGCTTTCTTTACATACTTCTTCACTCCCAAATTGACTCCCGAAAGCTACGCCGTCTGGTTCAAGAGGGTAACCGGCTTATCCACCCCCTCTATTTTCTACCCGGCGACGTATTACCACTCCTTGAGGATAAGGATTGCCTCAATCAGGTTCGTTACTTACAGAACTATGCGGGCTTTCCAGTGTATACCCACACCCAGTCCGAGTATTTCGCGTCAGGCGAGCGCTTTTTTGCCAAAATCGTTGAAGAACTAGCCAAGGCTGAACGATACATCTTTATCGAATTCTTCATTATTAAAGAAGGATATATGCTGGATACCATCATGGATGTGCTTGAATATAAGGCTAGCTCTGGTCTGGATGTGCGACTCATATATGATGACTTAGGGTGTTTTATGTTGCCGTCGAACTATAAGCGGCGTCTGACAGAGAAGGGGATCAAGTGTGAGGTGTTTAACCCCTTTCAGCCCATTCTCTCATCGCACCAGAACAACCGCGACCACCGTAAAATCGTTATTGTTGACGGGAAAGTGGCTTTTACCGGTGGTATAAACATTGGCGACGAGTACATAAACGCCCATGAGCGTTTTGGACACTGGAAAGACGCGGCCATCATGCTGGAGGGAGAGGCGGCTTGGAGCTTCACGCTCATCTTTTTGCAAATGTGGAACCTGCATCAACCTCAGAAGATCGCGTATGAGGCGTTTTATCCGTGGCAGGAAAGCGCCTGCCCCATTCCCTCTGACGGCTATGTCCAGCCTTACGCGGACAGCCCCATTGACAATGAAAACGTGGGGGAACACGTCTACATCCAAATTATCAACAATGCGCGGGAGTATCTGTACATCAACACTCCCTATCTGGTGGTAGACGAAAATCTGCTGTCCGCGCTGAAACTGGCTGCCAAGAGCGGCGTTGACGTGCGTATCATCACCCCTCACCGCTGGGACAAGAAGATCGTGGCGATTACGTCCCGTTCCTACTACCGTGAACTGGTATCCGTCGGCGTCAAAATCTACGAGTACACAAACGGCTTTAACCATTCCAAGACCTTTGTCTCGGACGACAAGGTGGCCACTGTCGGCACTACCAACCTCGACTTCCGCAGTCTCTACCTGCACTTTGAATGTGGCGTATGGCTATACAAGAATAGAACAATCTCTTTTATTAAAGAGGACTTTCTGGCTACTCTGCCATCCTGCCGCCAGATCACGCTGAAAGACTGCTCCCGTAATGCCTTCCAGCGGATTATTCAGGACATACTGCGCCTCTTCGCCCCGCTTATGTGAACCGCGTTATGTGCGTGATGGCATAGTATGTCACTAGAAACTTGACTTGAAATGGCCGAATAGGTATAATATCTATTTAAGAGAAAAGGAGATGCGAGATGGCAAAAATTGATACCAACACTGGGGTTAATGAAAAAGTTCCCGATGGTTTACGCCCATCTGACGGTAGTCCGTATCGAGTTCTTGTGGTTGATGATTCCATGTTTATAGCGAAACAGCTTGGACAGATATTCACATCCGAGAGATTCGAGGTACTGGCAAGCGCAGGCGATGGCGCTCAGGCGCTTGAAAAATACAAGGAACTGCACCCCAAGGTTGATTTGGTGACTATGGACATCACAATGCCAGTGATGGATGGCGTTACTGCTTTAGAGAAAATACTTGAATTTGACAAAAACGCAAAGGTAATTATGGTCAGCGCCTTGGGTAAGCAGGATGTGGTCAAAAAATGCCTCCTTCTAGGCGCGAAAAGCTTTATCGTTAAGCCGCTTGACCGTAGAAAGGTACTTGAACGGGTGGTTACCGTTCTAAACCACTAAGATTCACGCGCTATGAGTGTTATTTGTTTACATAACGGAATCGTGATGAGCGGTTTTACCACCATGGAAGGTTGCACAGTGCTTCTTGAAGGCAACAAAGTGGCTGACGTTTTCTCACGACGGCGTTTTGAGCAACGGCGTTTTGATACAGAAGCGCAAATCATCGATGTAAAGGGTTCGTACATCGTACCCGGTTTTATTGACACGCATATACATGGCTTTGGCGGCTTTGGTACCGATGACGCTTCCACTGATTCAGTACTGGCTATGTCTCGCCTCCTTGCTCAGTATGGGGTAACGGCCTTTAACCCAGCGCTCTACCCTTCGGAGGGAGAACGGATGATTGAAGCTGTCCGTAATGTGGCGGCAGCTATAGGTAGGGAAGAGGGCGCACAGATCATGGGGCTGCACCTTGAGGGGCCGTTTATCTCACCTGTGCGACTCGGTGTACAGCGACCTGAGACTGTACGCGCTGTTGACATCCCCTTTATGGAACGGCTCTGGAAAGCCTCGGGTGGTCATATCGTCAACATGACTGTCGCGCCGGAACTTAAAGGTATGCGGGAACTCGCGCTCTTCTGCATCAAGAAAGGTATAGTCCTGCAAGTCGGCCATACCGACGCCAATTATGAGAACATGGTCGAGGGTATGCAAACGGGCATACTCCATACCACCCACCTCTTCAACGCCATGCGCAAAATGGAACACCGTAACCCTAACGCGGTAGGCGCGGTACTCATTCACCCTGAACTGTCGTGTGAAATCATTGCCGACGGTTTTCACATTCACCCGCATCTGTTCAAGCTCTTGCAGCGGGATAAAGCAATTGAGCGGCTTGTGCTGGTAACTGATTCGCTCAAGCCGACTGAGCAAAAAACCGGCCCGTTTTTTGCCAACGGTGAAGAAGTGGTGTTCCACGATGGCGTGTTTCACCGCGCAGCCGACGACGTAATCGCTGGTTCTGCGCTGACGATGATACGCGGGGTACAGAACTTGGTAGCTTTTGGCTTCAGCCTTGAGGATGCGGTGAAGACTGCCACTCGTAATCCGGCGCAGATCATGCGTTACGCCATGAAAGGCGCCATCATTCCGGGCTATGACGCGGATATAACCGTATTTGACAAAGACTTTACCGTGCAAACCGTCATTGTGGGCGGTAGTATTAAAAAAAATAGTTTTGTGATCTCAAGGAGAACCGATTATGCGCCTTATTATTCGTAAAGACTATGACGCAGCGAGCAAGTGGGCCGCAACATACATCATAAACCGGATCAGCGCGTTTGGACCAAGCGCCTCAAAGCCCTTTGTGCTGGGCTTACCCACTGGATCAGGTCCGCTGGGGATTTACCGCGAGCTTATCGCGGACAACAAACAGGGGAAAATCTCGTTCCGCAACATCGTTACCTTTAACATGGATGAGTATGTGGGACTTTCGGCTGACCACCCTCAGAGTTATCATCGCTTCATGTACGACAATTTCTTTAAGCATATTGATATAGACCAGAAAAACGTGAACATCCTTGATGGTATGGCCGCTGATTTAACGGCGGAGTGCGCAGCCTATGAGGAGCGGATCGCTTCCTGCGGCGGCATTGAACTGTTTCTCGGCGGCATGGGCATTGACGGCCACATTGCCTTTAACGAACCCGGCTCTTCCCTCGCCTCGCGTACCAGAGTGAAGACCCTCACCGAGAACACCATCAGCGCAAACGCTCGTTTCTTTGACGGTGACAGGAGCAAAGTACCCACAACCGCGCTCACTGTAGGCGTGGGAACCATCATGGATGCGCGGGAAGTCCTGCTCATTGTGAGTGGCCGAAACAAGGCGCGGGCGCTCAAAGCTGCGGTCGAGGGGAGCGTTAATCAGATGTGGACGGTTTCCTGCCTCCAGCAGCACCGTAAAGCCATTATTGTCTGCGACGAAGACGCCACTGACGAACTTATGGTTGGCACGGTCCGATATTTTAAGGATATAGAAAAATAAACCACTAGCCACTAACAAGGAAAGCTAATGATTGTAATGAAATTCGGCGGAAGTTCCGTGGCAAACGCGGAGCGGGTACGCCATGTGGCTGAGATTGTGCGGAGGGAGCTTGCGCGGAAGCCAGTGCTGGTTGTATCGGCAATGGGAAACACGACCGATCATCTGATCGAAGCTGCTGAGGCTGCGCTGAAAACACGCTCGGTTTCGATTACTAAAATCGAGGAACTGCATAACAAGACCATACAGGAACTCAAGCTCAACGCGGTTGTCCGTGAAGAGATTCGATCCATGTTTGAGGAGTTGCGAAGTCTTCTTATCGGTATCTCGATGATACGGGAACTGACAAACAAAACGAGGGACTACCTCGTGTCTTTTGGGGAACGGCTCTCGGCGCGAATCATGGCAGCCTACCTGTGTTCAACCGGATGTAAAGCAAAGGCGCTGGACGCTTGGGATGCGGGCTTTTGCTCTGACTCGAACTTTTCGTCCGCATGGCTCCTGAAAAAAAGCTGGAGCCTTATCCCTGAACGCCTCCTGCCGCTCGTCAATGAGGGGTTACTGCCTGTGCTTACCGGCTTTATCGCCAAAGATGAGAAGGGCAACATCACCACCTTGGGGCGCGGCGGCTCCGACTTGAGCGCTACGGTGATTGCGGCGGCGTGTCGGGCTGAGGAAGCGCAGGTCTGGAAAGACGTTGACGGTATTCTGACCGCTGATCCGCATCTGGTGCCAGACGCCCTGCCGGTTGATGAGGTGAGCTACGAAGAAGCGGCGGAGCTGGCCTACTTTGGGTCCCAGGTGCTTCATCCGCGGGCTATGCAGCCATGCGCCAAAATAGGCATCCCGGTTCGTGTGAAGAATTCATATAACCCTGAAGCGCAAGGCACGCTAATCGTGGCCTCAGTTGAAAAGACCCGGCCAGTTGTGGCGATTACCTCGCGGAAAAACGTTACGCTGGTGGATATTGTTTCTACCCGCATGGTCGGTCAGTCCGGATTCCTGAAAAAAGTGTTTTCGGCTTTTGCTGAATACGGCATTTCGGTTGATATGGTTGCCACAAGCGAAGTTTCCGTGTCACTCACCGTAGACGCCGAGTATGACTTGACCGAGGTGGAAGCCACGCTATCCGCCCTTTCCACAGTAGACATCAAGACCGGCAAGGCCATTGTTACGATTGTTGGAGACGTGAAGCGTTCTTCGGAAATCCTTAGCCGCGTCTTTGGGGTCTGCGCAGCCATTGGCGTACAGGCGCAGATGCTATCTCAAGGCGCGAGTAAGGTAAACATCAGCTTTATCGTGAACGATACCGAATCGCCTGATGTGGTGAAGGCGATTCACCATAACTTTTTTGGAGGTAATGTATGCTGAACCTTATCATAGTTGGATACGGCAAGATGGGTAAGCTCATTGAGCAAAAGGCGCTTGAAGACGGACATAAGGTGAGCGCGCTTGTTGACCCGTTTGCGACTGGCGGGATACCTCTTTCTGGCGCAAAAGTTTACAAGAGCATTGCCGATATAAGCCCCGCTGCTCTGAGTAACGAAGGCGGTTCCACTGTCGCTATTGAGTTCACGCGGCCTGATACGGCAGTGGCGAATATCACGGCGCTTGCGGCAATCAAGGTTCCGACCGTTGTCGGCACGACCGGCTGGTATGAGCAGCTTCCCGAAGTGGAGCGGGTGGTAGAAGCCGCTGGCTCCGCCCTGCTCTATGCCTCGAATTTTTCCATTGGCGTCAACCTTTTTTACCGTGTCGCCGCGTATACCGCCGCACTGGTGAGCCTCTTTGAGGACTACGATGTGGGCGGCTTGGAGATTCACCACAACAAAAAAGCCGACAGCCCCTCAGGTACCGCGAAAACACTCGTGGACTGGATCGGCGCCGCAACTCATGGGAAAAAGCAGACCGCGGTCTGGAATAAACTTGACCGCCCGCCCACGCCGGATGAACTGCACTTTGCCAGCCTCCGCGTGGGTTCCGTGCCGGGTATACACAGCGTCATCTTTGACTCTGCCTCTGACACCATTGAACTGCGCCACAGCGCCCGCAACCGTGAAGGCTTTGCCGCCGGCGCGTTATTTGCCGCTGAGTGGCTGGCAGCAAACCGCGGCGGTGTGTTCACGATAGACGACGCCCTCGCCGGCGTACTGCCCATTTTCGACTAGACACAAACAGCTTGGAGGTAATACAACAAAAACTATGGATAACTTTAACCTATTTACAACAGTAGCGGAGATGCTCTCATACACCTTTTTGGTCAGAGCGGTGATTGTGGGGTTTCTCGTATCGTTATGCGCGAGTCTTCTGGGCGTCAGTCTCGTACTTAAACGCTATTCAATGATTGGAGACGGGCTTTCTCATGTGGGCTTTGGCACGCTGGCTCTTGCCACGGCGCTGAACATGGCGCCGCTTGCGGTCTCCATTCCAATCGTGGTGCTGGCGGCTTTCCTGCTCCTGCGCCTCAGCGAAAACAGCGCCATCAAGGGAGACTCAGCCATCGCCATCATTTCAACCGGCTCTCTCGCCATCGGCGTAATCGTAATCTCCATGACTACCGGCATGAATACCGACGTTTGTAACTACCTTTTTGGCAGTCTCCTTGCCATGAACAAGGGCGATGTGTACCTCAGCGTCAGCCTGTCGATTGTCGTACTCGTTCTTTTCGTGCTGTTCTACCATAAGATTTTTGCCGTAACTTTTGACGAGACCTTTGCGCGAGCCACAGGAACCCGAACCGGCGTGTACAATATGCTTATCGCCCTGCTCACGGCAGTCACGATTGTGCTGGGTATGCGAATGATGGGCGCGCTCCTCATATCCGCGCTCATCATCTTTCCGGCGCTTACAAGTATGCGCCTGTGCAAGCATTTCAGCGCCGTTACCATCTGCGCCGCGCTGGTATCGGTAGCGTCGTTCTTTATCGGCGTGGTGTTTTCATTTGTTGAAGAAACCCCGACCGGCGCAAGTGTGGTTATAGTCAATATAGTGATGTTCTGTGTATTTTCATTGCTAAGGTTTCTAAAACAGTTTAGTACCACAAGGGAGGTTTTTTCATGAACAAAAAAAATCAGTTGGCAACTGCCGCGTGTCTAGCGGCAGCAGCGCTTTCGTTGAGCGGCTGCGGCGTCAAAGCGTCGTCCGCGCTGTCGGGCGTGAACAGCGCGGCTAAGACATCCGCCGTACCGCTGTATTCCAGCGGACCGGAAACCGCCCCCGCGCCGCCGAGCGCAAACAGCGAGGTCAAGGCATCCGCTGTATCGTTGTCTTCCAGCGGGCAAGAAACCGCCCCAGCGCCGTCCGTGTTTACCCTCGGTTATAACAATAACAGCCGCGTGTTCAGCGCGGGCGCGACAAAAGGCGGCAGCAACATTGTCGAAATAAAGGAAAAGATGTTCATAGCCCAGGTGAACGACGTTTACCTTAACCCCGACGACTACGTTGGCAAGACTATCAAGCTGGAAGGACTGTTTATGACACAGGACAACGGCGCGCAGATTCCGCCCTACTACTTTGTGATCCGCTATGGTCCGGGCTGTTGCGGCAATGACGGGAACGCGGGCTTTGAGGTAATCTGGGACAATCAAGAGCCGGTTTATCCGCGGGACAACGAATGGGTAGAGGCGGTAGGAGTGTTCGGTTCTTATGAGGAAGACGGCTATCCTTACTATTGTCTCAGTCTCGCTTCGCTTAAAGTGCTTGATGAACGCGGTCAGGAATTTGTGCTGCAATAGCAGTATTACAGTAACAAGGAGTACAGAATGGGTAGGACAAAAAAGACGGAAGGAACTCAGGGAGTCAGGAACAGACTGCTGAGGGCTTTGTATCTCTTCTCATCGCTGGATGGGGAGTGTAACGAGGAGCGCCTGCGGGAGCTTTGCGCGTCGCCAGTGGAAGAGGCGTTTATTGATGAATGTAGACGGTTCTTTGATGAAAAAGTGCGGCCCGCTGCGCGGGGCTATGATGATGAGGATTGCTGCGATGTTATTATTGAGGCAGCCGGCGCTGAACTCAAGGACTTTGAGCCGGATACCCTGCTGGAACTGCTGAAATATGTGTACCTGAACAAGGCGTATGAAGGTAACAAGAAACGCTTTGTCCAGCACCTTGCCCGCAACGGCCAGATTTCAAAGGAACTGTTCGCGGCTCTGGAACACACCGCTTCTGCGCTGGCTGACATTGAAGCCCAGCGGGAAACGGCAAAGGACAGCAATAACACCTACCGGCAGGTTCTTGAGATGCTTTCCAGCCTGGAACAGCAGGAACGGGAATTGCTTGAGTCTTATGAGCAAACCAGGCAAACGCTGACGCAAGAGACTTCTTTGCTGACGTTTGTCTCCCGTGAGCCGTCCGGCGGCGACGCTGAGTTTGCGGCGCCCAGGAAACGGGGCCGCCCTCACAAAGACGCGCCGGTTCCTCCTGACGAGCCGCCGGAAGAAGAACTCGTATAAGCAAACAACCCGCCCGCAACGGCGGGTTTCTTTTTCAGGGCTGGCGCGGCGTCCTTGCGAATAGGTCAAGCTGCGCGCGATTTGCCGGACTTGGCTGCGTTCCAGCGGAACGATTGCCTAAACCTGACCCGCGGAATCACGCGGCGCTCTTACCCGGTTGAATAACGCCGCTACATCCCTTTCTCAAGAGTCCTTGATCTCTTTTCCAAGAGTCCTTGATCTCTTTCTCAAGAGTCCTTGATCTCTTTCTCAAGAGTACTTGATCTTTTTCCTGAGAGTACTTGATCTCTTTCTGAAGAGTACTTGATCTCTTTCCAAAAAGGACTTGATCTCTTTCCCACGAGTCCTTGATCTCTTTCTCAAGAGTCCTTGATCTCTTTCCCACGAGTCCTTGATCTCTTTCTCAAGACTCCCGCAGCTCGTGGCGGAGAGTAGCGTGTCGCGTGGGAAAGAGGCTTGACCTTTTCAATGTAACATGCTAATATTGCGAAAATATTACAATGAAAAGGAGACCTATATGGCGCTTTGGCTCAGAAAAATTCAGAAGAAGAATCCCCGTGATTTAACCCAGTCAAAATGGTATTTGACGCAGGAAAAGTCGGGGACTGTGGGGCTTAAGGACATCGCAAAGGAGATTGAGGGGCGGTCGGCCCTTTC
>JAITFA010000028.1 GCA_031281685.1 Treponema sp.
GCCGCAGACAGGGCTATGTAGACCAGTTGCCTGCTGGCGAGACGGGAATTGCGCTGGTCCTGTCGTCCGATGTACTGGCTAACCACCACTGCGCCGCCAGTGCAAAGAGCGGCAAAGGCGATGATGAGCAGGTTGTTGATATTGTCAACGATATTAACCGCAGAAACCGCATGTTCACCAACGCCACTCATCATAACGGTATCAGCCGCGCCCATAGTAACCGACAGAATCTGTTCGATAATAAGGGGCCACAAAAGACGGAACAAAGACCTGTTACTCCATTGTTCAGCCATACTCAGAGAAGCGCCTTTTTTGTTACTGTCCATAAAATATACCTGATTTAGTATAGCCCGATTCTGACAAGTACACAACGCTTGGTGCCAGAGACGCAGGAGCTGGTGCCACAGACGCAAAGCTGGTGCCAGAGACACAGACAAGCGTTGGTGTCAGAGGCACAAGCATCAGTGCCAGACAATCGTCGGTGCCAGAGACGCAGAAGCTGGTGCCAGACAAGCGGGTGCCAGAGACACAAGTTCTGGTGCCAGACAAAAGTTGGTGCCGAAAACACAAGCATCAGTACCAGAGACACAATCGCCGGCACCAGCCAAGCGCTGGTGCCAGACAAGTGTTGGTGTCAGACAAGCGTCGGTGCCAAAGCATCAGTGCCAGACAAGCGCTGGTGCCAGAGACACAATCGCCGGTGCCAGAGACACAAGCATCAATGCCAGACACAAACGTTGGTGCCACAGGTGCAGGAGCTAGTACCAGACACAAGTTGGTGCCAGAGACGCAAGCAGCAGTACCAGACAAAAGTTGGTACCAGAGACGTAAGCTCTGGTGTCAGAGACGTAAGCATCGGTGCCAGACAAGCGTTGGTGTCAGAGACACAAGGCAGCGAGCCGTTGCCGTGCGTTGACAAGCTGTTCATGAGACTTATACTGTATGCGGATGCTGAGAGGCGTCCTATAATCGGAGGTTTTTTATGGAAAAGAAACTGCTTTCGGTCAGGTCGATTGTCGCCATTGGAATTGGCGCGGCGATCATGTTCGTGCTGATGCGCTTCGTGGCGATTCCATCCGGCGTGCCTAACACCAATCTCAACCTATCCAGCGCGATTGTCGCCCTGTTCGCGGCAATATTCGGGCCGCTGGTGGGGCTGCTCATCGGCTTCATCGGACATACGCTGACCGACCTTACTTGGGGCGGGGTCTGGTGGAGCTGGGTCATCGCCGACGCCTTTTACGGACTGGCGATTGGCCTGTTCTGGAAACTCTTTGCCATTGAGGATGGCAACTTTGGCGTTAAAAAGATCGTGCTGTTTAACGTTGTCCAGATCGCGGCAAACGCGGTAACGTGGATCGGCGTTGCCGCCACCCTCGACATAGTCATCTACGCGGAACCGGCTGAGAAGGTTTACCTGCAAGGCGTTACCGCGGCGGGGCTGAACAGCGCGGTAACGCTTGTCTTGGGTACGATTCTGACCTTAGGCTATGCGCGTACCAGAATCAGGGCGGGCAGTCTGCGGGAGGACGCCTGACAAGGCGCGGCTCTCAACGGTGGGTGCGGACAACGTGGCGCTTTTCGTGAACCGCAGACTTGTTTCGCGGGCTTGATGTTCAGCCTTACACCAACGACAAGAACGAAAATGCCATCTGCCGCGCCGCACTTGAACGGGCGAAAACGAGTATGTGGCGCTGCCCACTGTCTATTTCGCCTCTCACACAGGTGTTACAGAAATAGCTGGTCAACTGCCGGCCAGCATCATAGCTCTGCTTAGCGCTTATGCCAGAGGTAGGCGGTGAACCGGTTAACCATAATAAACACGACTATACCAGCTTATACTACAAAAAATTCCTAAATACCTATTTACATTGTAAACTTAGAGAGTTATACTAGCATTATGATGGTTAAACGGTTAAACGATGATAACGATGGAAAGACCAAACGGGCAACGATCAAGGACATTGCTAGGGAAACTGGGGTTTCAGTGGCCACGGTTTCGTACATTCTCAACGGGAAGAAGTCTATCTCCGACGAGACAAAGGCTAAGGTAAACGCCGCCATAGCGCAGCTTGACTATGTGCCAGATAGCGCTGCCCGCAGTCTTTCCACCAAGGATTCCCTGCTCATCGGTATCGTCATTCCCCAGACAGAACCGGGAAGCAGGCTAATGTTTGAGAACCCTTTCTACAGCGAACTGTTCAGCGCCATTGAATACGAGACGCGCTTGCATGGCTATCATCTGTTCATTTCCGGTACGGGAGTGGATGAAAGCTACCTTTATTTGGCGCGAAAGCGAAATCTGGACGGGATCATCGCTATCGGGGTTTATCCTGATGAATTCTATCAGGAGGTGAAAAAGAGCAAAATCCCGCTCGTGCTGATTGACAGTTACTGCGGCGATAATCACTGCCATAACATCAGGATTGATGACAGCTACGGTAGCTATCTCGCGGCAAGTTACCTTCTTAATCGGGGACACCGCGACATCGCATTTTTTTCCGGACAATTGCGCAACAATGGGGTAATGCATAAGCGGCTGGAGGGTTTCGAGCAGGCAATGAAAGAACAGGGGCTGCCAGTGCGGAAAGCTACTGTGTTTGAGGGAAATATCGATCTCGAAAATGGCTGTATCCTTGCGCGCCGTCTGCTTGATGCAAAACTGCCAGTAACAGCAGTGCTTGCCGCCGCAGACATTCTGGCAATCGGCGCGATGAAGGGCTTGAGCGAGGCAGGTCTGCGTATCCCTGATGATATTTCCATAATCGGTTTTGACGATCTCCAGATCATCGGGTATCTTAACCCCGGTTTAACTACCATACGGCAGGAGATAGCCCTGAAGGGGAAGAAGGCGGTGGATATACTGGTTCAGAATATCAAGACGCCAGATTTAACCAAACGGGAAGAGGTTTTGCCCCTCAGTGTGGTGGAACGGGATTCGGTAAAGACTCTGAGTAAGGAGGCGCCATGAAGCCAACATAAAGCACCGTCATGCCAAGAGGCACGACGGGCAAGGAAACGCTCCCCGCCAGGAGCGCTGTCCCAAAACAAAAGCGGTTGATTGCTCTGTTCTAGCTAGTATGCGCTATGAGGACAAAAAGGGCAATCAGAGAAAATGTACTATACTACACTTCTTAAGGAGAAAATTGTGAAAACCACAATGCTACGGAATCTTTTTGTCTTGGCGCTTGCTGCCATGACACTACCAGTCTGTTTTGCCGCCGGTAAAGCAGAGCCTTCGGAAAACGCGCAAAGCGCGCAGAGCGCACTCACCATTACCTTTGATCAGTTTTCAGGATCAGGGGATAACGAGATGTATCTACGGCAGATGATCGATCTGTACACAAAGGCAAACCCGAATGTTACGATCAAGTTGCAATCCTATGGCTACGATGATTATTTCAGGCAGCTTACCGCGAAGGTCTCCGCAGGGCAGGCGGCGGATGTCTTTGAGCTTAACTATGAGAACTTTGTCGCCTACGCGAAAAACGGCTCGCTGCTGGCGCTGGATGACATTATTAAGGAAGAAAACATTGCCATATCGCGCTATAACCCAAAGGCGCTGAACGCCTTTAACACAGATGGCAAACAGTACGGCGTTCCCAACAGCTTTTCAAACGTGGTGCTGATCTACAACAAGGCGCTGTTTGACCGAGCCGACATTCCCTATCCCACCAATGACTGGAAGTGGGCAGACGTGATGGCTGCCGCCGAAAAGATTCGTGCGCTGGGAGCCGGTATCTTTGGCTACTATCACCCGCTTTCGTTCAACGAGTTTTACAAGGTAGCGGCGCAAAATGGCGGCAGTTTTCTGAATCAAGCCGGAACACAGTTTACCATCAATACGCCGGCAAACCTTGAAACCCTCTCGTACTTGGTCAATATGCAGCGCCAGTCCAATGTAATGCCTACTCCTGAACAGATGGGTGGTATGGGCGATTGGGACCTCTTCAAATCAGGACGCCTGGGCATGATTATAACCGGCATCTGGGCATTCCCCGATTTTACGAGGGACTGCGACTTTGACTGGGATATTGTGGTGGAGCCGGGTAATAAGCAAAAAGCCACACACTTCTTCTCCAACGGCTATGTGATCAAGCGGAACAGCGCTGTTTCCCGCGAGGCGGCAAAGTTCATCGCCTTTATCTCATCGAATCCGCAGGCAACACAGATACGCCTTGATGCCGCATGGGAGCTTCCACCAGTAACCGATAGCGCGATCATCGCACTATACAAGGCAAAAACGCCGCCAGCCAACCGTGAAGCGGTGTTTAGCAGCATGGATTACCTCGTAACGCCGCCAGTCATAACCCAGTTTGCCCAACTACAGGATATTGTAAGCCGGCATCTGAACGAGGCGGCTGCGGGCAGGGTAACGCCAGAGGCGGCGCTTGCAAATATGGAAGCGGAGTGTCTGCGAAACATTGATCTTTCCAAATAACAAGGGACAAAGCCGATGAATACTAATAAACGAAATACCCTTGCGGCGCTTCCCTATCTGTTACCGAGTTTTATCGGCTTTGTCCTCTTTAGCGCGGCGCCAATGGCCGTGCTACTGTTGGTCAGCCTGACGGACTGGAACGCGCTCGGTGAGCTTACCCTGTTTCAGGATGCCGGTGCTTTTATGGCGGAGTATTTTTCCGGCTTCGCCAATTATCAGGCGATCTTTTCAAGCGCGGAACTCTACCAGACTCTGGGCAATGTCCTGAAATTTGTGGCGCTCTATATTCCGCTCATGCTTGTATCGTCTTTTTGTATTGCGCTCATCCTCAATCGGGGGCGAGGCACAGGCATTTTTCGCGTCATCTACTATGTTCCGGTTATCACTTCGTGGGTAGCAGGCGCGTTGATCTGGAAATGGGCGCTTAGTCCCGACTATGGCGTTATCAACGGCATACTGGCGCTGTTTGGCGTAAAGGGACCAACCTGGCTGCAAAGTCCGGTCTGGGCTATGCCGGGCGTTGTACTAGCCTCGGTCTGGAAGGATTCAGGTTACTTCGGTCTCATGCTCTTCGCCGGACTGCGCGGCATCGACAATGGGTACTACGAGGCAGCGGACATTGACGGCGCGGGAAAGCTAAGGCAAACCCTGCGCATTACCCTGCCGCTGCTGTCGCCAGTGATGTTTTTTGTGGTCATTATCAGCATGATAAACTCGTTTCAGATTTTCCCCCAAGTGATGATCATGACGCCTGACGGCGGCCCGGGCGGCTCTACAATGGTGATGGTAGAACGGATATACCGTTACGCCTTTCGATACTACCAGATGGGCTACGCATCCGCGCTCTCTTGGGTGTTATTGGTCATCATTTTAATTTTTACATTTATCCAAATGAAATTACAGGACAGGTGGGTAACCTATGATACCTAAAGCAAAGGCAAAGAAAGTAATCGGCGCGATGTTATTTTACGTCGCTGCAGCGGCGCTTGCCACTATTGTTTGCATCCCGTTTTTCTGGATGATCTCAACCTCGCTTAAAAGCCGAGGCGCACTTGTAAGCATTCCGCTCGAATGGCTTCCCCAAAAGCCCAGTTTTGATTCCTACCAGAAACTGTTTGCCATACCGAATTTTGGTCGCTCGATTGTCAATAGTTTTTATCTTGCGATCATCTGTACCATTAGCAACTTGCTCTGCTCGGCGATGGCTTCATTCGCGCTTACCAAAATACCGTTTAAGGGACAACAGGCGGTGTTCAATCTGTACCTTGTCTCGATGATGATACCAGCACAGGTAACCTTTATCCCCATATTTATCATTATGTCAAAACTGGGGCTTACGAATAATCTGAGCGCGTTTATGCTGCTGCAACTATTCAACGCCTTTAGTATTTTCATGCTGCGACAGCGGATGAAGACCATCAACAACGCCTATATTGAGGCGGCGATGATCGACGGAGCCTCATACCGTTTCATTTTTTGGCGAATCATACTGCCGCTCTGTTCCGCGACGCTGGCAACGCTGGCGATTCTCGGCTTTATGCAATCGTGGAACGACTATCTGTTGCCGCTCGTTCTCTTGAGCGACCGCGCAAAAACAACGCTGCCGGTACTGCTTAGTACCCTCTCAAGTGAATATAGCAATCAGTATAACCTGATGATGGCTGGTTCGCTCGTATCCATCATACCAATTCTGATCGTCTATATTTTTATGCAACAGTATTTTAAGGAAGGTCTCTCCGTAGGCGGTATCAAGGGCTAATCATGGAACGTATCACTCTTGCTTCATTACAACAAAAACCACTTGACTTCCCCTTCCCCGGCGGCGTGGCGCATCTGCGCGTCATAGAGGAAGCGAGACATCCGGCGCTGGCGATTCGCTTGCCTTACCGGGGCGTATACGGCATGGGAGAGCGGTTTGACGCGCTGAACCAGAAGGGACGGCGGGTTATCAACAAGGTGGAAGAACATTTTTGCCATCAGGGAGACAAAACCTACTGTCCCGCGCCCTTTTTCTTTACCGATTCAGGCTTTGGTCTTTGTATCAACACGCGGCGGGTAAGCGCCTTTGACTTTGACGAGGAGATAACGGCGCGTTTTGTGCTAAACGCTCACCTGAGTCTGGACGCGGACAAGATTGAAACGGCGGATTTTCCCGCCGGTGCGGAAATCACGCTTTTTTCAGGCAGTCCCGCCGCGATCATCGCTGATTATATGACACTCTCTGGTCCGGCGCGACTGCCGCCTGACTGGGTATTTGGTCCATGGATTTCGGCAAACCAATGGAATAGTCAGGAACAGGTGGAGCAGCAGCTTGATCTGCTTATCAAGCACGATTTCCCCGCGTCTGTTCTGGTTATTGAGGCGTGGAGCGATGAGGCAACCTTTTACATTTTTAACGGCGCAGACTATACGCCGGTTTCGGGCAGCACAGCGCAGCGCTACGAAGACTTTGACTTTGCCGCGAGCAAGTGGTCTAATCCACGGGGCATGATTGAAAAACTCCACAGCGCAGGCTTGCATCTGCTGCTCTGGCAAATTCCAGTCTACAAACAGCCAGATAAGGGCGAGCCAGCCTGTATCCAGCGCGACCGTGATCGCGCTTATGCTATTGAGCATAAACTCTGCGTCATGGACAACGAAGGCAAGCCTTACGCCATACCTGAAAGCCACTGGTTCGCTGGTTCTTTGCTACCGGATTTTACCAACGCTGAAACACGGCGAGCTTGGTTTAACAAGAGACGCTATCTACTCGACCTCGGTGTGGATGGCTTTAAGACTGACGGTGGCGAGTTTATCTACTGCGAGGATATTTCCTTTGCCGATGGTTCAGGCGGCGAGGACATGATAAACGCTTACGCACAAAGCTATGTACGCGCCTATACGGACTTTGTCGGCGAGGAACGGACGCTCTTTAGTCGGGCTGGCTATGTGGGACAGCATACGACGCCGATCCTCTGGGCTGGCGATCAGCGGTCTACCTTTGAGGAACTACGCGCCCAGTTACGCGCTGGTCTTTCCGCTGCCTTGTCAGGAGTGATCTTCTGGGGCTTTGACATAGGCGGTTTCGCGGGACCGCTGCCGGACGCGGAATTGTATCTGCGTGCGACAGAGCTTGCCTGCTTTTCGCCAATCATGCAGTGGCATTCCGAGCCGGACGGCGGGCAGTTTGCCGGTGAAGAAACGCTGGATAACAACGAGCGCAGTCCCTGGAATATCGCGGCAACGCTGCCTGCTGTGGAACAGGAAGCGTACCTCGACCGTATCCGCACATACCACAAGCTTAGGATGAAGCTGCTGCCCTACCTGCTTGCCGAAGCCTCCTATTGCGTGGAACGCTCCTGCCCGCTCATGCGTCCTCTGGTTTACGGCTGGAGTAGTGAAGAAGAGGCGCTCGCCATCGACGATGAGTTCATGCTGGGGCGCGATCTACTCGTAGCGCCGGTTCTTTGCGCGGGGCTTGATACGCGCCGGCTCTGGCTCCCGCCTGGTTCATGGCGCGGCTTCTTTGACTGCAAGGCATATTCAGGCGGACAGTGGCTGGAGACAGCCGCTGCTACAATACCAGTGTTTGTTGGTATTTGAGCATTTGGAAACGGACCCTTCTTTCCAGCCCGTTGTGCCGATAAGCCCAGCGTCGCAGTCTGGAACTTTTTATGACTTGAGGCTTTCAGCTTAATAGAACAAAGCCTGCGGCGAATCATCTTACCCCATAAGACGATCATTAAAACAAGTGCAGGAGGAAGGTAAAATAATTTCTTGATTTGCATTTTGGAGAATTACTTACAAAACGGCGCTTACGGGACATATTCCCGCCGTGCAAGCTCAATAAACTCCTCCAGCGAGATATGGAGGAGTTTGTAACTTGCGGCAAGTTCACCGTCCAGAATCTGCACGGCGAACTTGCCGCGAATCTGCTCATAAATCGGTTTACCACTTTCAGGCGACAGGACAATATCCACTACAGGCTGACCTTTTCAAAATGTTTTACGGAAAACTTGTACGAAACGAAAAACGCGCCGGTGAAAAACAGGATACCCACGCACAAGACCGCAAGCTGATACGGGAAGGTCGCGGGGTTCAGGCTATCAAAATAGTGCCGACCCGGCGGCAGTATGCTAATCGCCAGTTCAAGCGCGAGGTATGAAAGCCCAAATCCTAGAAAGCCCAGCAGACTCGGCAAACCGGTTTTGTAGGCTGTTTTGAAGAAAGCCGGCAGAAAAAGCAGGTTAAATACCGCAAAACTCACCAAACAGAAACCGAAAAACGCAAAATTCGCATCCATACCCACAAGATTCCCCTGTGGACGCATGACAAGATCAGCGTAGAGCGCAAAAGGTATAGCCACGATAAGCTGCGACACTTCGATGATCGCAACCGAAAGGTGCTTGGCAAGTACAATATGGGTGCGGGGGACAGGCAGCGACATGGTAAAATCATTATCCTTGTTCACCGTAATCATCCTGAACGTGTTAAGTATCGAGAGCAGGCAATAAAAAACTGCGACAATGGACGGATAGTTTGGCGCAAGCAGCAGAGCAGCCATGATCAAGAACGGCCAGGTTAGCGACCACAGTGCGAGACGCAATTCCTTGTAAACAAGATTACCCAAATTTTTCATAGAGA
>JAITFA010000059.1 GCA_031281685.1 Treponema sp.
GGCGGTAAGATCGTGGCGGTCAGCAGAGACGGCTATATCATCTATGGCGATGTCAACGGCTTTGTTGAGACAAAGATGTCGGACGTAAGCTACTTTAGCGGCGCTCTCGCTACTTGGAAGCTAGACGCTGATAAGCACCTGCTCCTGCTGGGGATTCAGGGAGGAACCAGTTCTACGGTTCACGGCTACCGGGAGATTCTGCTAAAAGAAGATGGAACATTAGACCCAGCCAAGTTGTCGCTGAGGAACCCGGGTAAAGAAGCGCCCTCAAGCGTGGATGATTATGAACAGTATGTCGTAACCATTGGTAAACACCCGCTTTCTTCTATTATACAGGCGCCTGATGGCATCCTCTTTGCCGCGACCACTCAACACGGCCTTTGGTCGTACAGGTACAGGGACAACAAGGGGAAGCATATCTGGAACGCTGAGGATTGAGCGAGCTTTTTAACGTTGAGGGAACTGAGCGGCCCCTTGCCGACCGCATGAGGCCCAGAACCCTTGACGACATTATTGGTCAGGATCACATTGTCGGAACCGGGCGGCTGCTCAGGCGGGCGATTCAGGCTGACCGGCTTTCGTCGCTCATATTCTATGGTCCGCCCGGAACCGGCAAGACCAGCCTTGCGCGGGTCATTGCCAACACCACAAAAAGCGCCTTTGAAAGCCTCAACGCGGTACTCACCGGCATCAAGGACATTCGTGAAGTGATTGAACGCGCTGATGAGCGGCGGCGTTTTCACGGCAAGCGAAGCATACTGTTTGTTGATGAAGTACACCGCTGGAACAAGGCGCAGCAAGACGCGCTCCTGCCCTGGGTGGAAAACGGAACCGTGATCCTGATTGGCGCTACTACTGAAAACCCTTTTTTTGAGGTAAACCGCGCTCTGGTCAGCCGCAGCCGCATCTTCCAGCTTAAATCACTCAGCTCCGACGCGCTCCGGCAGACCGCGCTCAGGGCGCTTGCCGATATTGAGCGTGGTTATGGGAAGTGGCGTGTGAGTTTTGAGGAAGGCGCCCTGGAACATCTGGTAGAAGTGGCGGGCGGGGATGCGCGAAGCCTACTCAACGCGCTGGAATTGGCGGTTGAAACAACTCCAAGTGGCGACCAACGCTGGCCCCCGCCTGTGGGCGCGGATATCCGCGTATCGTTTGAGGCTGCCGAGGAGAGCATACAGCGCCGCGCCGTGCTGTATGACCGCGACGGCGACTATCATTTCGACACGATCAGCGCCTTCATCAAAAGCGTGCGAGGGAGTGATCCAGACGCGGCCCTGTACTGGCTTACCAAGATGCTTCGCGCCGGTGAAGACCCGTCCTTTATTTTCAGGCGCCTGATCATTCTTGCCAGTGAGGACGTGGGTCTTGCCGACCCGCAGGCGCTTGGGGTCGTCATTTCCTGTGCGGAGTCGTTTGACCGCATTGGATTCCCTGAAGGCAACTTCCCGCTGGCTCATGCCTGTCTCTATCTTGCCACTGCGCCCAAGTCAAACACAACGCTTTCGTTTTTCGATGCCCTGGCCGAAGTAAACAAAGAGGATGCTGAGGTTCCCAAGCACCTGCGCGATGCGAGCCGCGACCGTGAAAGTTTTGGTCATGGAGAGGGTTATGTGTATCCCCATGCCTATCGGGAGCATTGGACTGCCCAGCAGTACCTTCCCACCGCGTTACAGGGGAAGACGTTTTATATGCCGTCGAGTGTGGGTTACGAGGGGCGCATCAGGGACGAGACGCTTCGCAAGCGTGAGATTCAGGCGGCGGTTGCTATGGCTGATCGGACTGACGAGCTTGATGGCCTTACTTGGTCGGCGTCGTCAAAGGGGCGGGAAGGCTGGTTTAAACGGCTTGAGTCGGGAAGAAGCGCGCTACTGCTTGCTGACCGTGACGCGATTCTGGGGCAAGGCATTGCCCGTCATGATCGGGTGCTTATCCCCTCGGCCAATGACGGCCTTTTACTGTGGGAGAGCCTCCGCCGCGCCCCTGACGGCTTGAGCGCGGCATTGGTGGATACAGAGGCGGCACGGGACGCGCTGTTGCGCTATGCCGCGTCGCTTGACGAGATAGAGAGGCCGCAGATCGCGGTGTTTCCGGCGGGGAGCCTGCCCATGCCGGAGGAAGCGGAGCGTCTCTTTGCCACCAGCGTCTTTGATCATATCTTTGCCCGCGAACCCTGGCGCAAGGGCGCTGGCGCTGCGGTGTTTCGTTTGTTTGCCGAAGCCGCCAGGCAACTCATCGCTCCACAGGGAAATATTGTTATACTGCAATCCCCACCGGCGCTGGGCGAGCGTATATCCCGCATACTGCGGGACGAATGTAACGCGCTGGCGGCGCTTGTCGCAAAACTGGAGGAGGCTGAACGTGCTTTTTTCGCTGGCCAGAAAGACCCCCGCCTAGGCTGGGATCAGGCGACGCTTGAAACGTGTTTTGAAGATGCGGGTTTCAACACACACCTGAGTGTGCTGGAGCAAAAGGAAGAGCGCCTCATCACTGTGCGCGACCTCAATGCATGGTTTGATTGGCAGAAGTCAAGCTGGGGCGCGTTCATTGTCGGCATACTCGGCGAGGAACCCTTTCTTGAGGCAAAGGCTCTGCTGGGTGAGCGGATAAGGCAAGGCCCGCTTGTCTGGCGCTGGAAGAGCCTTTTGTTGTCTGCTTCAATCCATGCGCTCGCATGAAGCGTGCCACTGAACAGGCGGTGCCAGAGACCGTGCAGGCGTCAGAGATGTGTGAGCGCAGGTAGGCGGTGCCAGACAAGTGCCAGAGACCGAGTGTAATGATCTGTGAACCATTTTTCTTGCTCATGTGCTTAACTTGTTGACAGAGTGAAGCGTGCCTCAGTTGTCTTCACAAATATTGATGTAAGGGGTTAAAGTTTTTAGGGGTCGAAGCCGAAGATATTAGCAATTAAGGGCTTTCACGAGATCAAACATCTATTGTGAAAAGCGCTTAAAAAACTACAAGGCAAGGAAGCCTTTAGATATTATCAAGGAGGATGACATGATCATCAACCACAATTTAAGCGCCCAGTATGCCAACCGGTCGCTGGGTATTACCCAAAGTAACATTACCAAGGGTATGGAAAAGCTGACTTCTGGTGAGCGGATTAACCGTGCCGCTGACGATGCTTCAGGGCTTGCGGTTTCCGAGAAGCTGCGGAGTCAGATTCGCGGCCTGAATCGCGCCTCTGCCAATGCCGCTGATGGCATTTCTTTTATCCAGACGACTGAAGGTTATCTCCAGGAGACGCAGGATATTCTTCAGCGGATCCGTGAACTTTCTGTTCAGTCTGCCAACGGTATTTATACCGCAGAGGATCGTGAACAGATCCAGGTCGAGGTTGACCAGCTCATTGACGAGGTTGACCGCGTTGCCAGCCATGCCCAGTTCAACGGTGTGAATATGCTGACCGGCCGCTTTGCTCGCCAGACTGGTGAGAACACATCGACTTCAGAGCTGTGGATACACGTCGGCGCTAATATTGATCAGCGTGAGCAGATCTTTGTCGGTGACATGACGGCTGCTGGCCTTGGTCTCAAGAATGCGGAAGACGGAAGTGTACTCCAGCTTAGGGACAGTGAGCAGGCCAACCGCGCTATTGCGACGATGGACGAGGCGCTCAAGTCGCTCAGCACTCAGCGGGCAGATCTCGGCGCTTACCAGAACCGGCTTGAGAAAGCCATTGGCGGCATTGACATTGCCTCCGAGAACTTCCAAGCTTCTGAGTCTCGCATCCGCGACACCGACATGGCCAAGCAGATGGTCGATTTCACCAAAGACCAGATTCTGTCGCAGGCCGGAACCGCGATGTTGGCCCAGGCCAATCAGCGGACCCAGTCGGTCGTGCAGCTCCTCCAGTAGTGAAACAAAGCGCCCGCACTACGGGCGCTTTGTCTGCTCCCAAAATTCTTTAAAAATTCTTAAAAAATGATTTTGGGAGGCATTTAGCCTTTGACAAAAATCCTCAGTTAGTGTTATTATTAGAAGAAGCCGTAAAGCGGTATGGATTGTTTATCATTCAGTATAGAGGGAATGATGAGCGTTCTGTTCCGTGTTTTGGAGCTTTTGGAAGCAAGGCGCGAAAGTAGTCTTTCAGAAGCTCTGATTATGCGGTGTAGCCTCAGCTATGGACAGCAGAGGTAACTAACTCAAGGAGGGTTATATGATCATAAATCATAATATCAGCGCCCTGTATGCTAATCGGAATCTGGAAAAAACCCAGAATTCAATATCAGTGAGCATGGAAAAGCTCAGCTCCGGCGAGCGGATCACTAAGGCCGCTGACGACGCTTCAGGGCTTGCGGTTTCCGAGAAAATGCGGAGTCAGATCCGCGGTCTGAACCAGGCGAGCCAGAATGTACAGAACGGCGTCGCGTTCATCCAGACGACTGAAGGTTATCTTCAGGAGACGCAGGACATTCTCCAGCGCCTTCGGGAGCTTTCGGTGCAGTCTGCCAACGGTATCTACACCTCGGAAGATCGCGCACAGATTCAGGTCGAGGTTTCCCAGCTTGTTGACGAAGTCAACCGCGTTGCTAGTCATGCCCAGTTCAACACCATGAACCTGCTGGACGGCTCTTTTGCACAGGGATCCGATAAAACTATGCAGATTCAGCTTGGCGCTAACATTGACCAGAACGAGCAGATCTTCATCGCCAAGATGGACGCTGAAGGGCTTGGTTTGCAGGGTGAGCAGGGGAGCCTTGATTTGAGCACCGCTGAGAACGCTAATCTGGCTATTTCTACGCTTGATAAGGCGCTGAGCTTGGTTTCAACCCAGCGCGCCGATCTTGGCGCTTCCCAGAATCGCTTTGAAAAGGCGATTGGCGGTATTGATATCGCCGCTGAGAATCTCCAGGCCGCTGAATCCCGCATCAGGGATGCAGACATGGCTAAAGAGATGGTGTCCTTTTCCAAGGACCAGATTCTCCAGCAGGCTGGAACAGCGATGCTGGCCCAGGCTAATGTACGGACCCAGTCGGTCTTGCAGCTCCTCGGCTAAACAGGTTCCGGAAACGCGGAAACGCGGTTCTTTCACGTTACGTTTTAAGCGAATCAAGAGGCATCTGGACGTCGTCTTTTGAAACGCAAGACGGGGAGCTTCGCGCCCTTCCCCGTCTTTTTTTATGCCTTTTAGAGGAGGTATATCAATGAGTATGCAAATGCAAGTTACAGAAACCCCTGTAGGACGTGTGGCATTACACCTCAGTCCGGTGGGGCAAGCCCCAAAAGCAAAACCCCCAGATGAAGCGCCTGAGAAAAATCCTGTGAGCGAAATTCATACAGTCGCGTCACAACTTGAGCAGGTCAGCCACACGTTTAATAAAAAACTCAAGTTTGAGGTGGAACCCCAGTCGCACGAGGTTATTGTTAAAGTCATCGATCCTTTAACCGATAAAGTGGTTAAAGTGTTACCACCTGAAGAACTGAGGCGTCTTCATGATCGAATAAGAGAAATGATTGGCTTTTTGTTTGATGAACACGTTTAACATAAGATAGAGCAGCGCAGGAGCTGTTCAAAGGATCATCAGGGGCTATGTCCGATGTTTACATACCCGGTGTAAGTAGCCGGTTTAATACTGATCAACTTATTGAAAGTCTCATGAAGGTTGAACGTCTTCCTAAGGATCGTGCTGAGAAAAATGTTGAAGACTTACAAACCCAGAAGACATACTGGCAGAATATTGGTCAGCGCATTAAGGCATTGAGAGATAGCGCCCGACTTCTCTATTCGTTCCAGAATCCGTTCAATGACCGGATCGTCAGTTCATCAGACCCATCCGTGCTGAGTGGAACTTCTACCCGTCAGGCTGATAATCAGGAACACTATTTCACCGTTAAGCAAATCGCGCAGGCTGACCGTTTCCTGTCTCAGCCCCTTGATAACTCATTCCGGGTTGACGAAGGAACCTATACCTTCTCGATTGGAAAAGATGAAGTTTCCTTTAACTTCCGGGGTGGGTCTTTACAGGAATTTGTTGATACCCTGAACAGACGGGGAACGGAAAAGCTACGGGCAAGCCTAATCGCGGTACAACCCGGCAAAAAATCACTGTTAATTGAATCGCGTATAACTGGCGCGGAAAACCGGCTACTGTTTTCAGGCGCGGCTGAAGATTTCGCGGTTCGTACCGGTATTCTGGAAGACGGCGGCGCTGCCGTTGTCGCGCCCGAACCTGCTCCCGCGGCTCCTCCTCCTGCTCCCGTCGCCGAACCTGTTCCTGTGGAGTTGATGGTACGGGAGGAACCGCTCACGATAGATGCCGGCGGAACAGCGCTCATTCCATTTGACGTGGGTTCCGATTATTCCCAGGACGGAATCCTGCATTTTGAGATAGCCACTACGATTCACGCTGAAGAGCCGGAACCAGCGCCTTTGGAGCAAGAGCCGCCAGTGGCTGAATCCGCTGAAGTCCCGGCTATCGTACAGGACGCTGTAAAAGAAGCGCCGCCGGTTTCCGCTGAAGCCCGTGCGCTTTCACTGGCCGCGACCGCGCTTGCGGAATCCGCGACCGCGCTTTCATCAGCCGCCGCCGCTATTACCGGCGCAGTTGCCGCGTTTATCACACCCACGCCATCGGCGAACCTAAACATCACGCCTGAGCCAAAAACCGAACCAGCGCCGCTTCAAGAAGAAACGCCGCCAGACTTGGCATCGACAGCGCCTGCTGAAGGAGAGGAAGAACCAGTCTCTCTCAATCCTCAAGCAGTGCTTGCCATTGCCGAAGACGCGCCGCCTCAAGACGCGCCTGTTGTGGAAACAGCGCCTGAAGCCGCACCGCTTGTTGCGGAAGAAACAGAAAAGCTGGAGCCAGTAACTGAAGAAGTTCCCGTAGTCACGCAAGAAACCCAGCCGGAACCCGATCCTCTGCGGGTGGATAACATGAATATGCTGTCCCTTACCTTTACCGACGGCACAACAGGTATGCTTCCGCCTGTCGAAGATTCGACGGATTTCAAGGTATATCAGTACAAGATTTCTGATATTGCCGACGGCAAAACTATCGCTTCCATAGATGTTGTCAACCTCAATACTCATCGGGACTTGTCTATCCGCAACATAAGTTTCACTGCCCCGAAAGCCGAGACAGAACCAGCAGAGCTGCCGCAACCGGAACCTGAGCCAGTGCTTGCGGAGGCAGCGCCAGCGCGGGTGAGCAATGGCGTGCCGCGTACACCGGTATCCTTGGCGCAGGACGCGATTATCTATATGGAGGGAATCGAAATCAGTCGCCCTACCAATACCTTTGACGACCTGCTCACCGGTATTACGCTCACGGTAAAAAAACCGTCTGAGACGCCAGTCAGGTTTGGGGTTGAAGCGGATCGGGAAATGATCAAAGACTCAATCATCGCGCTGGTGGGAAACTATAATCAGCTTGTGGCCGAGATAAATGTCGTTACCCAAAGAAATGAGTCAGTTATCAATGAGCTTACCTATCTTTCAGAGGATGAACGTGCGGAGCTTCGTAAACGTCTGGGGATTTTTTCTGGAGACTCAACACTAACCCAGTATAAGACCAGCCTGCAACGCGCCGCCACGGTTTCTTATTCTACATCCGCAGAGGATAACCTCGCGCTCCTGTCGCAGATAGGCATCGGTACCGATGTTCGGGGAACTACGGGGAGCGGCGGCTATGATCCGTCACGGTTGCGCGGTTATCTTGAAATTGACGAGAAAATGCTGGACGCAGCCCTTGACCGGGACCCAAGCGCAATTCAACAGCTTTTTGGCCAAGACACCGACGGTGACCTCATTGTTGATTCCGGCATCGCCTATATGTTTGAGACGCTTTCCAGCCCTTATACCCAAATCGGAGGCATCATAACTTTGAAAACAAACACTATTGATGCCCGAATCAGTCAGGAACAGCGGCGTATTGAGACGCTGGATCGTCAGCTTGCCGCGAAAGAAGCGTCTTTGAAACTTCAGTATAGCCAAATGGAAGATGCTTATAACCAAATGGAACAAATGAGTTCTTCCCTAGACCAGTTTAGTCAGCAAAACAATAACAATAGGTAGTATATGCGTATATTCATTAACGAAGAACCAGTAGACATTGTGATTGAAGAAGAAAAAACCATCGGCGATGTACTCGCCGGCATTGACGCTTGGCTCACTGGTTCTGAAAACCGGATAAGTGGCCTGCGAATCAATGATGAGTCGGTATGCTTGGCCACTATGACCGAAGCCTTTGAACGGAGTCTTGAGCATATCGACAATCTCAACATCACCGTCAGCACATGGGACAGCCTCGCGGTAGAAGCTCTGCTTTCTTCCCATGAAGCTCTTGCATGTTACGCAGCCAGCTCGTTTGATGACAAAGCGCGAGTCAAGAAGGAATGGGAAGAAAGTGCCGCTGCACGTTTCCTTTCCGAACACATTCCCGATATCTTTGCGCTGTTGGCAAAAACCTTATCAGGCGAAGGTAACGCTATTGAAATGGCGCAGGTCATTGATGAGCGTATTCGTGAGTTTACCGATACCAGCTCGGAAACGCGCAAATTGGCAAAGCTCATTTCCAGCTTGGCAAAGCGGCTTGAGGAACTCCCGCTGGATATCCAGACAGCTCAGGACCGAAAAGTCGCCGAAACCGTGAGTATCTTTTCTCTGACCGTAGACAAACTACTCCGAATTATTCGTACGTTAAGCATACGGGATGCGAATATCATGGAGCATGTCGCTATCGATAATCAGTCCTTCTCCCTATTTATCGAAGAGTTTACCGCCTTATTGGGAGAGTTTCTGGCCGCCTACGAAAATAAAGACGTGGTGTTGCTTGGAGATTTAGCGGAATATGAGCTTTCGCCTCGTCTTCTGAAACTTTATACAGCTATGGGAAACATAATTTTATGAAAGTGCTTGAAATTAGAAACATTGTTCGGAAAGACGTACCTATTTACTATCGTATGTTTTTCTCAGGTTGCGCCTGCTTGCAGCTGGCTGCTAATAATTCGATAGAACGGCAGATCGACTTTTCCATTGAGATAAAGCCAACCGGTTTAAAGGAAATTCTCGTTGCCCTTGCCGAGCCGGTTGATTATCCGCTGGTTCCGCTTATAAAGGCGCTGAAAATGGCCATAGAAGAACTCGATAAGAATGGGCAGTTGCCTTTTTAGCGTTGTTTCATCCTCACCAGAAGAAACGATAGCTGCGGGAGAACGTATCGCCGCGCTTTTACACAAAGGCAGTGTTGTGGCTCTGCGCGGCGGTCTTGGCGTGGGTAAAACGTGGCTCACCAAAGGTATTGCGCGAGGACTTGGCGTTACCGAAGAGGTAACGAGTCCCACCTATACCATCATTTCCGAGTACGAGGCCCGCCTTCCCTTTTACCACATTGACGCTTACCGGCTGCGCGGCGATGATGACTTCGCCGCCCTAGGCGCTGACGACGCGCTCTATGGCAATGGGGTAACGGTTATCGAATGGAGTGAGCGGATAGCTCAGTCTATACCTGACAATGCTTTAGCCATTGAGATTTCGATTCTTGAAGATGCCCGCCGATTGATTGTCGTGAAAGAGTCCGCTCCATGATTATACTTGCGCTTGATACCGCGACCGCGCTCTTATCCGTGGCGCTTTCCATAGACCGCGTTCCGGCTGAGACTTGGTATGTTGAAATCGACGCGGGGCAGCGCCACTCCGAGCTGCTCATGGACATGATCGACGGCTTGCTTAAAACCGCCAACATGGTTCCCGCTGATGTGGACGCGCTTGCCAGCATGAAAGGTCCTGGTTCCTTCACGGGTCTGCGTATCGGTTTCTCGGCTGCCCAGGGTATGGCGCTTGCGCTGGGCGTCCCTTCGCTCAGCATCCCCACGCTTGACTGTATGGCTGTCCCGCACCAGCACTGGCCGGGCATTGTCGTTCCGGCTATAGACGCCAGAAAGCGCTGCTTCTTTAGCGCCCTGTACCGCGGCGTGTGCGACGCGCACGCCGCGGAGCGGCTCACCGATTACATGGACGCGGATAGCGCCGCCATTGCTCAGGCGCTGAACGCCGTAACGCGGGACGAGCCGGTTTTGCTGACTGGTCCTGACGCCGATATGCTGGCAACCGCCTTGAGTGAAACGCCCTTGTTTAACAAAGCCTTGTTGCGCCTTGATCCAATACGCAGACGCGGCCATGCGAAAGAGCTGGCGATGCTGGCGCGGGCAAAACTTGCCGCAAGCAGCGCGGCGGATGTCGCCGCCGAACTGAACTCCGGCCTCCTCTACATCCGCAGGAGCGATGCGGAACTGCGCCAGCCTTAAAAATTACCCCATCGCCGTTTTCCCGCTGGACGCGGGATGTCTCTGACCCCAGTACGCATCTCTCCACTCCGCGTTACGGACAGGGGAGCATCTCTCCCCCGCGTAATGGGGAAGCTCTCCCCCGCATGGGTGAGTTGGAAAACGCCTTTCCCTGTTTGAGGAACTTGTCGAACTCGCGTTAGGTTAGTACCAGTTCCAGCGAGACTGCCAAGAGGCGCAGGCACAGCCTGTTCCTAAACTTTGGCGTTGGTATCAAGCGCTGCGACCGTACCAAATGGGTACACGGAATGAATGCTTATTCCGTGTACCCTGTGCGCGAACATTGCGTGGATTTATTCTTTCACCGCCCCAAGCATGATGCCAGCGATGAAGTATCGCTGTAAAAAGGGATAGACCACCAGCATTGGAATCATGGCAATGAAAACCTTTGCGGCATTGAGCGACTTGTTGGACAGCTTGAAGAGGTTTTCTATCTGGTCTTTGGAAAGCGTCGAGGTCTGTATGTTCACCACAAGCTGCTGAATGTAGGTCTGAAGCGGGTAGTGGCTTTCATTGGTGGTGAGTACCAGTCCCTGAAAGAACTCGTTCCAGTGATACACGCCGGTAAAGAGGACTATCGTGGCGATTACGGGGATGGAACAAGGCACTATAACCATGAAAAGAATCTTCCACGGTCCCGCGCCGTCTACTACAGCGGCTTCCTCAAGGTCGCGGGGAATACCCCGGAAAAAGTTGACCATAAGGATAAGGTTGAACACCGGAAGACTGCCGCCAAGCACCAGCGCCCAGATCGAATCAATGAGGTGGTAGTTTTTTATCGTGATATACCACGGAATAGTGCCGCCATTAAACAACATGCAGAAGATGACGATCCACATCACAAGGTCACGAGGTCTGAAATCACGACGGGTTTTCGAGAGCGGGTAGGCCATGAGAATCAGCACCGCTACGGTTACGGCGGTTCCCAATACGGTCCGCTGTATCGAAATCCAGAAAGAATTGAAGAACATGAAGTCCTTCATGATTTCCTGGTAGGACTGTATCGTAAAACCAATAGGATAGAAGGTAACAATGCCGGAATTGGCTGCGGCTTTGTCCGAAATTGAAAGACAAAGGGCGTACCAGATTGGGTATAAACACAAAAAAGTGAGGATAGCCATTATTAGGATGTTTACGATGTTAAAAAGATGCTCGCCAAACGATCTATTCTGAATCACGCTGTCCTCCTAGAACACTTTATAGTCGGCAAACTTGTATGCCGCGAGGTATGAAGACACAATCAACACAAAGCTCACCGCTGACTTGAGAAGTCCGGCGGCAGTTGCAAGGGAGAACTGAAGGTTGATGAGACCCATGCGGTATACCCAAGTGTCGATGATGTCGCCGGTGGAATACACCAGCGGGTTATACAGGTTATAAATCTGGTCAAAGCCGGCGTTTAACACATTGCCGAGACCAAGAACCCCAAGTACGACGATGGTACTGGCAATACCCGGCAGGGTAACGTGCCATGTTGAACGCAGACGACCCGCGCCGTCAATTGAAGCAGCCTCATACAGATTCGGGTTGATGCCGGTGAGGGCGGCAAGGAAGATGACGGCGTTATAACCAAATTCTTTCCAGACCTCTGTTCCAATGACAATTTGCCGGAATATCGAGGCGTCGGTCATCCACACTTTTGGATCAGCGCCAAAGAAACCGGTGATGCTGTTTATCACGCCTTGATAGCCAAAAATGTTTAACACCACGCTGGCAAGTACGACCCAGGAGATGAAATGGGGAAGATAGACTATAGTCTGCACCACTTTTTTGAATGTACGCAGACGCAGTTCATTGAGGAGGAGGGCAAACACAAGGGGAACCACCAGATTCAGTACCATCTTCCCTACCGCGATAACCAGCGTATTGATGATAACCTGCACTGAATCGCCCAGCATGAAGAGGTACTTAAAGTTTTCCAGTCCTGTCCATCTTGAGCGGAAAAACCCCCGCCCCGGATTGAAATCCTGAAAAGCCATCACGATCCCATACATAGGAACGATGCTAAACAGCGCCAGCCAAAGTAAGCCCGGCAGAATCATGATCCCGTAGTGTACTTGAAGCACAGTATGTCTTTTCATTATGCCCCCATAAAATAACGGCGCCGCATACACGACGCCGTGCTATCGCTATTTCAGATAGGTATTCGCTATGTCGTCCAGGATGCCCTGACCACCCTGCGCCTTCCAGTCCGTTACGAATTTGTCAAACGCGCTGATGTCAGCCTGACCAGTAACAATCTTCATCATCACTTCGGTTTCCATCTTCCAGAGGTTAGGCCAGCGCTGTTCCAGTAAGTCGGTCATGCTGTAGGTAACGCTGTACACCTCTTTATCGATCCTCTGCGTGGCATAGGGCCGGTTGCCAACCATGAGCGCGTAGCTCCGGTTAAAGTCGCCAGCATTAGCCATGCTGAAATCGCTGACATTGAGGTCTCGGCTCGTGGTGAAGCCCGGAATGACGTTCTTGATCAACTGGGCGTCATGGTACATGAGCTTATAGATGGACATTGGGTTGTTGTAGCTTTCCGGGGTCGTCTGCCCGCTCAGAACCTTAATCAGCTCGCGGTATTCATACTCTGTCTCGTCCATTGCGGCGGCAACCGTCCGCAAGGGATACCAGCCAATCGCTACTGAGGTATCAAAGGCTGCTTCGTCCCGAACCAGCGCGTTATACATGATGATGACTGCGGCAGCCACATCCGCCGAGGCTCTCTTGCTAATCACGCAGGAACTCACCCCAGGGGCTTTCATGTGAACATTCCATTTCCCATCATTGGTCAGCACCGGATAAGCCTGCCAGTTCGCGTTAGGATCATTCTTGAACGAATCGGGGTTCCCATAGCCGAGTCCCCACCACGGAGCAAAGCGCAGACCAACCTGATTCGCGTTTACCGGCTCGCCGGAGTTGTCCCGCGAACCCATTTCAGGGTCGATAAGCCCTTCTTTGTACCACGCGGCGAGACGCTGAAGCGCGGGCTTCATCTTGGGATCGAGGGAGCCGTAGGAGACCGTACCATCGCCATTGTTCAGGAAGTAGCCGGGATAGGCGTCATAGGCGGAAAACACGGGATCAAAGCCGTTGCTGAGGTTTGAGGACTCGATGAAGTTGCAGTAGAGCTTGGTATTCTTGTCTGGTCCAATGATAGGAATCGTTGCCGCGCCCGCGGGCTTCCGTTCTTTGAACACGCGGGCGACGTTTTCAATATCGTCGAGCGTTTTGGGAATGGCAAGCCCATACTGATCGAGCCAATTCTTCTGAATGTTGAGGACGTGTACCCCGTCAGTGGCTACGGTGATGTTGGGCAAGGCTATCATCCTGCCCTCATAGCTAACCATTTCCATGGCGCGTCCCCGTGTTGAATCAACGATGCCCTTGACCTGCGAGGAAGCGTATTGATGGAACAGATCAGTGATGTCATAGAGCATGTCTG
>JAITFA010000071.1 GCA_031281685.1 Treponema sp.
TCTGGCACCAAGTGGTCAGAGACAACGGGGCTGGTGTCTGGCACCAAGTGGTCAGAGACAACGGGGCTGGTGTCTGGCACCAAGTGGTCAGAGACAACGGGGCTGGTGTCTGGCACTCAAGGGTCAGAGACAAGGGTGCCAGACACCAGAGCGTGGAGCTGAGATTCTGGGTGGAACGCCGGTACTCCCTGAAGGGAACGTCTTCTTTATGGGGGAAACGTTTGCAGGTGGTTCTGGGATAAGTCCCTTTCAAGCGGATATACGTCCAAAGCGCAACCTACACCCTTAACTTGTTGACAGTGGGATTTGTTCCCCGCATACGCAAAGGCTTCAGAAGGAATCTTCGATACCCCTGGGCAAGCCCTAGACTCGTTCATTTCCTTAAACTGGCAAGCCGTTTACACGCCTCTTCCACATCAGGGCGATGACCAAAGGCTGAAAAGCGGATGAAGGACTGACCCGCTGGTCCAAAACCAGAACCCGGAGTCGTAACAACATGGCACTGTTCGAGTATTTCCGCAAACACGTCCCAGCTATCCCTGCCGGGAAAGCGCGCCCAGACGTATGGCGAGTTATCGCCGCCAACACAGGCTATACCCAGATCGCGTAACGCAGCGCGGATGAGTTTTGCGTTACCCAGATAAAAGTCGCAGAGCCGGCGTATCTCCAGCAACCCCTCGCCATCCAGCGCCGCAAGCCCGCCAGCCTGCGCGATGTTGGACGCGCCGTTGAAGATCGTGCCACAGATACGCGCCCAGTCCGTGTTGACGCTTTCACCACCCGCGTACTTAAGCTCTTTAGGAACAACTGTCCAGCCTAAACGTACACCGGTAAAGCCAGCGGGCTTGGAGAAGGAGTTGACCTCAATGGCGCAGGTTTTTCCCCCTTCAATCTCAAATATGCTCTTGGGAAGCGCGGGATCGCGGATGTATTCGCTGTATGCCGCGTCAAAGATAATGACAACGCCTTTTGCGATTGACACCTTTACCAGAGTCTCAAGCTGCGTCCGTGTCGCCACTGCTCCGGTGGGGTTATTCGGCGAACAGAAGTAGAGAAGCCCATTTTCAGGCAAGGCTTCCAAATCCGGGAAATAGTCGTTTTCAGCCGTACAGGGCAGATAGGTGATACCCGCGTAACCCGCGCCGTTCCAGCCGCCTGCCGCGCCGCTCAACACCGAGCCGTCCACATACACCGGATAGGACGGGTCTTGCACCGCGACTTGCGCTTTGGCTCCGAACAAAAGCTGTATCCGGCCAATATCGCACTTGGCGCCGTCTGAAATAAACACCTCGTCAGCGTCAAAAGTTCCCCTGTAAAAGACACTTGAAATACGCTTCCGCAGACTGAGCAGCCCTTCGTCCTGATACCCTGAATACCCTTCAGGCGTAGCGAGTTGCCGCGCCCCTTCCACAAGACCCTGGTCAATATGCGGCAGGATTGGCTCAGTGGTGTTACCCACGCCCAAGCTGATGATCTTCGCGTCCGGGTGGCTTGCGGCAAATTCCCGCCGCCGTCTGGCTATTTCAGGAAAAAGATACCCCGCCTTGATGTTCGCCATGCAGGGATTTCGTGTAATCATACGTTTACTCCTTGTTGTTTTGTTATGAACAGTATCATAGTCGTTATGAAATCGCTATGTTGCTGTTTAGAACTCCGGCGTTTTGATAAGCATGAAGCCTGCCGCGCCAATGCCTAAGTCCTGCTGTTCTTCCCATGAAACCACGAGTGCGCTGTTTCCTACGGGACCAACGCCGGTGTATACAAAGCCGTGGGGAAGCGCCGGCAGGGAAAATGGTGTAACGCGGACGCTTTCGCCGTCAATACAAGCGCCGGCGCCCCAGCCATCGGGCAGAAGCGCCACTGCGATGGCGCCGGTCATATAACCGGAAAGCTCAACCAGATTTTCTGTGTTATCCGAACCGCTTGAGAAATGGCGGGGATAGGCAAAGTCAGGACTGATGATCGCGGCGATGTTCAGTTTGGAGCTACCGCTCCGCTTAAACGCGGCTTCCAGCGCCGCGCTCAGAACAGGCGGGGCAGCATCCAGGGGTTCAGGTCTCGCTGAATTCATGAATACGCCGAGCGAAACAGCTTCGGCAGGCATGATCAGGCTCTGTGCGCGAGCATACTGAATCTTGGACCGGTTCTGTTGGAGTCCCCGAAAATACCACGCGCCGTCAGGACCTTGCCTGAAACTGTCCACGTCCCAGTCGTCGGCAGCGGGAAAGGGACTGAAGGCTGGAACCTCCAGTTCCACCGGACTGGTATTCCCGCGTATCAGGGCAAAGGAACGGGGTTCCGGGACCTTTGCCGTGGGATCAATAAAGAAACTATCGCGGTAGAGCAAGGCTGTGGGGTTTCCCTCAAACAGGAAGAGCGCGTCAATAGTGTACTTATCCCAGTATGTGCGGTCAGCTATACGATACAGGGCGACGTCGGCGATCTGCGGCACAGTCGGCGGGGCAGCTTGCGCGACTAAGAAGCCTTCACGGTTTATGGCTAGCACAAGGCGCTCGTCATGGAACAGCATGGCGCTGACGTTCCGCGCCAGAGGCCAGGGAACAAAATCATTGAGCGCAGCGTTGGCAGGCGCGGTAAACAGTCTAATTCCGTCAAGACCGGTCTCGGATACGCCGTCGATCAACTCAAACCAGAGCGGGTGTTCCCCGCTTTTGATGATTGCCAGCGGCTGGGGCCAGTCAGGAAGCGCGGCTGCTGGCGCAAGTTCCGGCGTCCGCTCTATGAGCGGCTCTGGCGCCGGTTCAAAAGCGGGCGCCGGATAAGGCTCTGGCGCTGGCGCGACGAGTGATTCAGGTGTTGCTTCAGGCAACGCCACAGTGCCAGACGACTGAGCAATAGGTTCCATTGGCTGGCTGACTCTGGAACAGGAGAAGATAAGCAGCAGAAGCATTGGCAGGAGACAGTTTGGATGCCCCGGCGCAGGCTTGAAAGAAGTATTCTCCTGCTTCACCCATAGTTTCATAATTTTGAGTATAACGGCGCTCAGGAGGACGGACAAGGCGGGCTTTCTCAGCGTGGGTAAGCGCAGGCAAAGACGCTTTGTCTCAAACATCTTTGCCGCGTTTCCTTATAAGACTTTCAGCATCCAGCCTTTAGTGTCAGGCAGGGTTCCGTACTGTATGCCCTTGAGCGTGTTTTGCAGTTCAGCGGTAAGCTCGCCGGTTTTACCATTGCCAAAGACTACTTTTTTACCCTGATAGGTGAGGGAAGAAATGGGCGTGGCGCCAGCGGCGGTTCCGCTGACAAAGCACTCAGTGGCTTCAGACAAAACTTCTTCAATAGCAACCTTGCGTTCCGATACGTTGACGCCGCGATCCCTCGCAAGCTCAATGATGCTGGCGCGGGTGATGCCGGGAAGAATCGTGTCGCCCAGCTCCGGCGTTACCAGTTCGCCTGACGTGAGCCGGAAGAAAATGTTACAGGACGAGCCTTCTTCAACGTACTTGCGATGGGTCGCGTCCAGATAGATACATTCCATAAAGCCCGCTTCCTGAGCCTCGTGTTTGGCAAGCATGGAGATAACGTAGTTTGAATCAGCCTTGATCCAGCCTGTGCCTTTGGGCGTAGCGCGGATGCGGTCGGTAATCACCGCGTCGGAGTTACCGCTGGAAAAGTAGGAGCTCACCGGCGAGCTAACGATGACGACCCATGGCTCATAGCTCGCGTTTACGCCAATTCCGCCTTCAGCGTAGGTGAAGGGGCGGATGTAGATGGAGTCGGCGCTCATGAAGGAGTCCTTCTCCCACTCCGGCTTGTATGCGGGCCGGAAACCAAGCTGGGCGTTCCGTTTCACGATTTCCACGCAGGCAGTGGTGAAATCAGCCTCTGGGAAAGGCGGCATATACAGCCCCTTCATGGAGCGGGAGAACCGCGCCGCGTTCCGGTCAGGCCGGAAGATGGCGAGGCCGCCGTCCTTCTGGGGCAGAGCCTTGAGTCCCTCAAAACACCCAAGCCCATACTGGGTGGTGTAACTGACTAGAGGCATATCATCATAGAAGTTACGAGAAGCCGTAAGCGCGTCCCGTTCCGCCTCTTCCATCGCGGCCTCTTCCTGCGCGGTTTTGTGGGGCTTTTCGAGATATTCCGCCTCCCACCCGCTGTCTTTCCTGAACTTCGACCGGTATACCACCGGATAACTATGCAGAGCAAACGCCATAGGCGCCTCCTTTAGAAAATTAAAAAAAATCTAGCATAGAATGGTGAAACAGGGCAATCGGTGCGCCCCCTTTGAATCGCGTACAAGAAGTCGAACCTCTGCCATTGAATAGCGGGTAATGAAAGAGTATACTACGAATATGACTTCAATACGTATGATAGCTTTGGACTTAGACGATACTCTTCTCCGGTCAGACTTGAGCATTTCGTACCGGACGAGGAATGCGATTAAACGGGCGCAATCCGCAGGTATCGTTATCGTACTGGCTTCCGGCAGGATTCCGGCTGCCATTGAACGGTTTGCCCGGGTTTTGGGTATGCACAAACGCCCCGGGTATTTTATCTGTAACAACGGGACGCTCATCCAGGAAAGCCATACGGGTAAAATCATCTACGATATCCGTATCCCGCCGGAAGTGGCGCTCATCGCGTATGACCTCGCAACGGCTGAAGGTTTTCCAGTACAGATATACGAAGAGGATGTCATGTATGTGTCCCGTTCCAATGAATTTACCGATTACGACCAGAAGCTCACTGGCCTTCGGCAGGTTATTGTCGAAAACTTTCGTGATATGGTAGCCGCCGGTTGCTACAAGCTCATCATACCCGGCGATCCTATGATACTTGCCCCTTTGGAGAGCCTGCTGCGTACCTACATTGGCTCCGATATAACGCTTTTTACGAGTAAACCCTACTTTCTGGAGATCTTGCCGCCGCAGACCGATAAGGGAACCACGCTGGAGAAGCTGACGGAAATGATCGGTATTGACCGCGAGGCAGTGCTTGCCGTTGGCGACTCCATGAACGACGAAGCCATGATCCGCTGGGCTGGCGTTGGTGTTGCTATGGCGAATGGCGACGAGCGTATCAAGAGCATTGCTTCCATAGTTACCGAGAAGTCCAACGACGAAGACGGCGTTGCCGATATAATCGACCGTTACCTGCTGGGCAAAACTTGATGGACGTGCTATAAAAAAAGTGGCTTTACGCTGCCTGAAAACGTATTTTTCCTTGCCGCCGTCGTTTACCTCCTTTGGACGGCGGCATTTTTTTAGTCCTTTGCTTCTTCCTTATTGACAAAGATCAGCTCCTCTCCCTCGTTCAGCCTCGTACTCATGCTGCTTTACGGGTTGGACACTGGAACGCCATACTGGTACGCTAATTCGCTGTAAGTGTTGAGTAATGCAAGAAAAGCAAAACAGGGTTTAGAAACAGCGCGGTCGAAGCATACGGTGTTCTAAAGGGCTCCCAATAAAACGGTTTTTGGACTAGTATTCACACCATGAGAGCAACAAGGGCAATTATTCATATAGAGCGTTTTTGTGGGAACGTAAAACACATTCAGGAAAAGGTAGGACCAGCGCCGCGTATTTGTGCGCCGGTGAAGGCTGACGCTTATGGGCATGGGGCTGTGCCAATGGCGCGGGCGGCTATTGACGCGGGGGCGAGCTATCTCGCGGTGGCCACGGTGGAGGAAGGCGCGGAACT
>JAITFA010000101.1 GCA_031281685.1 Treponema sp.
ACAAAGTTATATATACTTCTCACAACTTGTTTTAAGGAGAATGTTGTGCTGGAAACACGGATACAGAAAGCGCTTGAAGAGGTTCGTCCTTCCCTTCAGGCTGATGGTGGGGACGTGGAGTTCGTCTCGGTCGCCGAAGACGGAACGGTTTCGCTCAGACTTACCGGCCATTGTGGTGATTGCCCCATGTCTCAAATGACGTTGAAAATGGGAATCGAAAACTTCTTGAAGAAAGAGATTCCCGAAGTCAGCGCCGTTGTTGGCGTATAAACAAAAACCGCAACCGGGAGGAGGAGAACCGGTTACGGTATAACGAGAAATCATCTTTAGGGGGAGCGTTGTAGCTGACGCTTCCCTTTTATATTGTTGAAACAGTGCTTGAGACCTTTGGTTACACTACTTGGCGGAAATTGTCAAAGTAGTTGCGGCGCCGCAGAGGAGTTCCATAACGTTATCCTTGCCGAGAAACCAGTCATGGACTTGAAAATAGTTGAAAACATTACTATATTTTGATAATTAATGCGGCTATTAACTTTTGGTTGAAAAAGCTTATCATATAAGGAGAAACAAATGGGCATCGATATTACCAAGATGCGAAATATTGGAATCAGCGCGCATATTGATTCGGGTAAAACAACGCTTTCTGAACGTATTTTGTTCTATAGTAATAAGATACACGCCATCCACGAAGTCCGGGGAAAGGATGGGGTTGGCGCGACCATGGACCACATGGAGCTTGAACGGGAACGAGGTATCACGATTCAGTCAGCGGCAACGCAGGTTACCTGGAAGGATCACACGATCAACCTCATCGACACACCCGGACACGTTGACTTTACCATTGAGGTGGAGCGCTCGTTGCGGGTGCTGGACGGAGCGATCCTCGTGCTGTGCGCGGTTGGCGGGGTACAGTCCCAGTCTATCACGGTAGACCGGCAACTCAAACGCTACCATGTACCGCGTATCGCGTTTGTCAACAAGTGCGACCGCACCGGCGCGAATCCCTTCAAGGTGAAGATACAGCTCCGCGAAAAGCTGGGGCTGAACGCGGTTATGATACAGATTCCCATCGGGCTGGAGGATAAGCTCGAAGGCGTTGTTGACCTCATCACCATGAAAGCCGTGTACTTCGACAATGATCAGGGAACCGAGATCCGCTATGCGGAGATACCAGCGCACCTCAAGGCTGACGCGGATAAGTACCGCGAGGAAATGCTGGACGCCGTGTCCCTGTTCAGCGACGAACTCATGGAACTGATGATGAACGGCGACGAAATCCCCGAAGACCTCATCAGGGCGGCGATTCGTAAAGGCACACTGGCTGAACAGTTCGTACCGATGATGGTCGGCTCGGCGTACAAGAACAAGGGCATACAGCCCCTGCTGGACGCGGTGAACTACTATCTACCCAATCCTACTGAGGTGAAGAACTATGCGCTCAACCTCGACAAGGGTGAGGAACGGGTCGAACTTTCCGCTGACGAGAAAAGCCCCACTGTGGCGCTTGGCTTCAAACTGGAAGACGGACAGTATGGTCAGCTTACCTACGTCCGCATCTATCAGGGTTCGCTCAGGAAGGGCGAAGAGCTGATGAACACCCGCGCTCGCAAGCGTTTTAAGGTAGGCCGGCTGGTGCGTATGCACTCGGATACTATGGAAGATATTAACGAAGGTTCCCCAGGGGACATCGTGGCGCTCTTTGGCATTGAGTGCGCTTCCGGCGATACCTTCTGTGGCGGCGGTCTTAACTACGCCATGTCCTCAATGTTCGTGCCGACGCCGGTCATATCGCTTGCCATCACGCCTAAAGACAAAAAGTCGTCAGACCAAATGTCAAAGGCGCTCAACCGCTTCACCAGAGAAGACCCCACGTTCCAGACCTACATTGATCCAGAGTCTAACCAGACCATCATCAAGGGTATGGGCGAACTGCACCTTGAAGTCTACATTGAGCGGATGCGGCGGGAGTACAAGTGTACGGTGGACACTGATCCGCCACAGGTCGCGTACCGTGAAGCCATCACTGCGCGGGCTGAGTTTAACTACACCCACAAAAAGCAGACCGGCGGGTCCGGTCAGTATGGCCGCGTCGCCGGCTATATGGAGCCTTACGCAGACGGCGATTACGAGTTTGTGGACATGATTAAGGGTGGAGCGATTCCCACGGAGTATATCCCAAGCTGCGACAAGGGCTTTAAGCAGGCTATACAGAAGGGCAGTCTCATTGGCTTCCCCATCGTCAACATCCGCTGTGTCATCAACGATGGCCAGTCTCACCCGGTAGATTCCTCGGACATCGCGTTTCAGCTTGCCGCCATCGGCGCGTTCCGTGAAGCCTATCACAAAGCAAAACCCTGCATCCTTGAACCCATCATGAAGGTTTCCGTGGAAGGTCCCACTGAATTTCAGGGCAACATTTATGCATCCATCAACCAGCGTCGTGGTATAATCACCGCATCAACCGAGGACGGAAGTTTTTCCCGCGTGGAAGCCGAGGTGCCTTTGAGCGAGATGTTCGGCTACTCAACGGCTCTCCGCGGCATGACCCAGGGCAAGGCGGAGTTCTCCATGGAATTCGAGCGTTACGGCAAGGTTCCGTCGAGTATTTTCGATACCCTGGTTAAGGCGTATGAGGAAAAGCGGAAGAAGGAACAGGGACGCTAAGTCCCTCATCAAGATTCTTTAGGAGCAAAAGCATGATAACAGATGAAATTGTGCAGCGAAGTCCAGTTCGCGTTTTTGAGAAGTCCATCCAGGGTGGACTACAGCCCGGCGAAATCGGCATCATCGCCTCACCGAGCGGCATTGGCAAAACATCCGTGCTGGTACAGCTTGCCCTGGACAAGCTCTTGCAGGGAAAAAAGGTCATTCACGTTTCCTTTACCCAGCATACGGACTATGTAATCTCATGGTATAAAAACATCTTTGAGGAACTCTTCAAAAAGCGCAACGTCGTTGACATCAAAGACCTCAGAGGCGAGCTGGTGAAGAACCGCGTGCTGATGAACTTTAATCAGGAAGGCGTTACCAGCGAGCAGATAAACCGGAGTCTGCGAGCCATGATCATTGAGGGCGGATTCAAAGCCGAGTCAATCATCGTTGACGGCCTTGACTTCTCCCACGCCGACCGCGCTCGTTTCGCCGAAACGCGAGCCTTTGCCGCTGAACTGGGTTTAAGCGTCTGGTACAGTTGCAACCTGCAAGGCAAGGAACCGCAGTATGATAAACAGCGAATTCCCCTTATCGCCAAGGATTATGTAGACCTGCTGGATGTGGTTATCACGCTGGAACCAAAGCCGGATCACATTGCGCTCATGGTATCCAAAGACCACGACGCCTATAATCCGCAGACCCCGCCCCTGCGCCTTGACCACCGCACCCTGCTGATACTGGAAGGCTGAGACTTCCCTAACAAAACAGAAGCGGCTCGCATGAGCCGCTTCTTAACGCTTCTCAAAATCCCCCAAACTTGCTACGCTAACAGCATGAACGATACCAATGCTATTGAAAAACTCTTTGATAAGATTAAACACGCCCGCCATTGCGTGGCGCTCACTGGCGCTGGAGTGAGTACCCTGTCAGGCATACGGGACTTTCGGGGCAAAGACGGCTTGTATAAAGAAATGGACGCGGAAAAGATGTTCGACATCAACTACTTTGAGCAAGACCCATCCTATTACTACAAGACCGCCGGTTCTTTTATATACAACGTTGATGCAAAAGAGCCGTCCGTCGTACATACCGGTCTTGCGGCGCTGGAACAACGCGGCTTGCTCAAGGCAATCATCACCCAGAACATCGACCTCTTGCACCAGAGGGGCGGCAGCAAGCGCGTCATTGAGATACACGGCTCGCCTAAAATACACTACTGCCTGCGTTGCGCCGGCGTGCGTATGGGCTTTGATGAAGCCAGCGCCATTGTGAAAGCCGGCGACCTGCCGCGCTGTCCAAAGTGCGGGCGTGTGTTAAAGCCAGCCATCACCTTCTTTGGCGAAAGCCTCCCGGCAGACGCGCTTCGCGACGCGGAACGGTCGGCGTCAAAAGCCGACCTTATGCTGGTGCTGGGAACAAGCCTCACCGTGTACCCAGCCGCCAGTGTTCCCCAAATCACCATCAGGCATGGCGGCGAAATCGTCATCATCAACAACATGGAAACCCCGCTCGA
>JAITFA010000147.1 GCA_031281685.1 Treponema sp.
TCCAAAAAGTGTTTCAACGCAAGCCTTTTCAGACGGTAGTGTTCCAATACGCTGAATAGTGGTCGTAATCAAGCGTAAAAGAAAGACCCGCTCGTCAAAGATTTGTTTAGACCTTTATCAATATTCTTCAATAATTTTAGAAATGGTTATAGAACCTCTGTAAATGGTTATACGAGTTGTGTAAAGGTTTATAGGGCTTGTAGAAAGGTTTACAGGAATCGTAGAAAGGTTTATACGAATCGTAGAAAGGTTTACAGGAATCGTAGAAAGGTTTATACGAGTTGTAGAAAGGTTTATATAAGTCCTGTAAAGGTTTATACGACTTATAGAAATGGTTCTAAAAGTTGTAAAAATGGTTATAGAACTTGTAGAAAGGGTTCTAAAAGTTATAAAAAGTGTAAAAGCCTGCCTTGACAGTCAAAAAATAGTATTTCAAGATACAGAGCATGAAACAGAAGGCGCTCTTTAGCGTGGTGTATGAAGACAAACAGATTGTGGCGGTGAACAAGGCTTCGGGTGTCGCGGTGGGGGGCGACCGCTGGGATACGGCAAAGGAACGGCTTGACCTGCTTTTGCCCTATCGCGTGTTCACGGTACACCGCATTGACCGCGACACGTCGGGGCTGGTGCTGTTTGCCCGGGATGAGGAGACTCACCGGCGGCTTTCAATCGCGTTTGAGAGCAGGCTGGTGAAGAAACGCTACATCGCCATTGTTCACGGCAGACCGGCATGGACTGAAACCGCCTGCGAGCTTTCCCTGGTGCCAAACGGGGATAAGCAGCACCGTACCATCATCGACCAGTACCAGGGCAAGAAGTCGCGCACCGCGTTCCGGCTTCTGGGAAGCGCGGGAACCTATAGCGTGATTGAGGCGCTGCCTGAAACCGGACGCACTCACCAGATTCGCGTTCATCTGGCGAGTCTGGGGTATCCGCTGGTCTGTGACCCTCTGTATGGCCGGAGTCAGAAACCCGCGCTGCTTTCGTCGTTCAAGCGCGGCTGGCGCGGCGATCCGCTTGAGGAGCGTCCCCTGCTCGCCCGTCTTGGGCTGCACGCGCTCTCGCTTGTTACGCCTGAAAAAGAGTTCTACGCGCCGTTGGCGAGGGACATGGCGGCGCTCATTACGCAGATGGGGAAACACGCCGGCAGCGAGGCGCTGCTTTCGCTTGCGGCTGAAGGTTGAGCGCCGGACATCCGGCTCATTCCCCGGCAGCGAATCGCTGCTTTCGCTCGCGGGGCGCCAGACGCCCGGCTTGCGGCTGAACGGCTATAGGGCAACGTTGGCAAAGGGCGGGGCGCGTTTGAGTACCTGCGCGACGCATTGATGTTCGCTTTGGAGCAGCTCAGGGTCTGCTTCCAGCATAGCGAAAACGTCGGCGCGGGCGTGTTCAAGGATGTTGATGTCCCGCACCAGATCAGCGATGCTCAAACCAATGTTGCCAGACTGCTCAATACCCGCGATCTGTCCCGGACCGCGGAGCCGCAGGTCTTCCTCGGCTATAACAAAACCATCCGCGCTGTTCTTCATCACTTTAAGCCGCTCCTTGCCGTCATTGGAGAGGCGGTTGTTCTCGCCGTCAGCATAAACAAGGAAACAGTAGGACTGTTCACTGCCTCGCCCTACGCGGCCTCTCAACTGATGCAAGGCGGAAAGCCCAAAACGCTCGGCGTGTTCAATAACCATGCAAGTGGCGTTTGGCACGTCAACGCCCACCTCAACCACGCTTGTAGCCACAAGCACACGAATCACGCCCTGGCGGAAGTTTTCCATGGTTATCCGCTTTTCCTCCTCACTCAGCTTTGAATGAATCAGCGACATATCGTACTCAGGGAAAATTTCCTCAGAAAGCCGCGTCGCCATAGACTCAGCGTCTTTGAGCGATTTGTTCTCATCAGCCTCAATAAGCGGATACACGAAGTACGCCTGCCTGCCCGCGGCAAGCTGTTGCCGCACAAAGTCATAGACCCGCGTCTCATTGGATTGAAGCGCGAGGTGCGTGATAACCGGCTTTCTTCCCGGAGGCATATCCCGAATGATAGACACGTCCATGTCCCCGAAAACCGTGAGCGCCAGCGTGCGCGGTATAGGCGTGGCGCTCATCATGAGGAGGTCTGGCTGATCGCCCTTCTCCACAATCGCCTGACGCTGTAAAACCCCGAAGCGGTGCTGTTCGTCAATCACGACCAGCCGCAGGTTCCTATAATGCACGTCTCTTGAGAAAAGCGCGTGAGTTCCTATCACAAAGTCGATTTGTCCAAGCGCGAGATTTTTAAGAAGCCGGGCGCGTCCTGATGATTTGATGTTACCGGTGAGAAACGCGGGCCGCAGTCCAAGGGGTTCCAGAAGCCGCGCCGCGTTTTCCGCGTGCTGACGCGCCAGTAACTCGGTGGGAGCCATAAGCGCCGCCTGTCCGCCCATTTCAGCCGCCCTGAGCGCCGCCAGAAACGATACCAGTGTTTTCCCCGAACCAACGTCGCCCTGAATCAGCCGCGCCATAGGGTATGGTCCGTCCATGTCGCGGTTAATATCGGCGAGCGCCGCGAGCTGCCCCTGGGTCAGGCTGAAGGGCAGGCGCTCAAGCAGACGCCTTTGCAGAGACGAAACCGGCGCGTCAGGCGATTGTCCGCCCGGCGCCAGACGCCGTTCAATCGCCCGTTTTGCCACTACTATTTCAAGGTAAAAAAGCTCTTCGTAGACGAGCGTTTGTTTCGCCAGCTCCAGTTCCTCAAGCGAAGCGGGGAAGTGAATCGCCCGGATTGCCCGCGACTTGGGAAGAAGCCCCCGGCGTTCAATGAGATAAGCCGGCAATTCGTCCTCAAGCGGCTTGGCGTACTGCCCAAGCGCCTGTTTCATGCAGCGCCGCAACGTACCGGCTTTTAACTTCGCGCTTAAGCGGTACACTGGCATAAGGCATCCAAAATTCTTACTTGCGTCGTCCCGAACCGCCTCTATCTCAAAGTTACTGGACTGAATCTCCCCATATTTATAGAAGAACGTTCCCCAAAGCCGGTACTGTTTCCCTACCTCAAGCTGATTTTCAAGAAAGGGACGCTTGAAACAGACCAGCACCCCCTGTCCACTCGTGTCCTCAACATGCACCTTGAGGGTCTTCATTGCCCCAAAGCCGAACCAGTCATGGGCAATGACCTGAACCACCGTACACACGGTTGCGCGCTGAAAGTCTCTGATGGGAACAATTTGGCTTCGGTCCTCCCAGTCGCGGGGATAATAGCACAAAAGCCCACCCACGCTAGTAACGCCGAGGTGGGTAAACGCGCTCCGCAGTTCAGTACCTACGCCTTTGATATGGTCAAGCGACGCGCTTAGTTCCCGCAAAAACATGCTTTATAGGGGGAAGCCTTCCAGCAGCGAAATCGTGAAACCAATCAGAAAGTGGAGACCCACGGCGATACCGACCAGCGTCAGGATCGACACGATGAGACCGTTCCGGTAATTGACGATACGCGGACCAAAGAGAATTCGCTTGATACGGTACAGTACCGGCTGGGAAATGGTATCAACAATTTTCCAGAAAGGGTTGTAGTAGATGTCCTGTCGCGCTAGGTAAGCGATCAGCCGCAGTATAAGTACCACGGTGAAGAAGCCCAGCAGAAAAGACGCCGCCGACCATAACGCTGACACCAGCATTGCCAGAATGATCCCCAGCCTGATATGCCCATAGCGCGCAAGGGTCAGGAAGACCTGATTCACGAGCGAGAGTACCGCCATTGCCACAATCGGGGACAAGTCCAGCATACCGGCTCGCAGCACAGTAAAGCGCCGGAACCAGTTCAGATACGGGTCGGTAATGCCGCTGAGGATTTCGAGCGGTCTGCCATACTGAGCGCCGCTGAACCAAGTAAGCATGATCCGCACAAAGATCAGGATCATGTAGAGACTGGTGAGAGTTGCCAGAACATTCATAAGTGCTTGCATATCTATAACTTAGCAGAACATTCCGATTGCGTCGAGATCAATTTGGCGTGAGCCAGCAATTCTCCATATTAGCCAAGCCCCCCGGTCTCTGGCACTACCGGCTTCAAGGCTTCAGAGCGGCTCGTCCGGCCCTATCCTTTCCCTCTCTCCTTCGCCATAAAGTAAACGCCGACGCCCTAGCCGAACTCTAGTTGTCATTTCTCCATTTTTGCGCTAATAATTTTGTTGATGATATTATGGTCCACCATCATTAAAAAGCGCTTGTCCCGCTGGTTTGACTTTATACGCTCAAAACTCAAGTATCAGCTTATCTGCCTTGTGCTGGGTGGTCTGTTTGTGCCCATAGCACTTGTCATCGGCTTGTTCTTTCTCTTTACTACCCGCGCTGTACAGGAAAACAATCCGGCGACACTCCCACTTCTTAATACGCTTTTCTTGAGTCTGGCTATCGCACTCGCCATCATCATGGTGGGTTTTCTCATTGCCCTGCTCAGCTTCTCCCGCCAGCTTAATCACTCTCTGGAGGTCATTGTTGAGTCCATGCG
>JAITFA010000171.1 GCA_031281685.1 Treponema sp.
GCCGTTACGCAATAAAAGCGTATATTCTTGAAATTGTCTCAGGCATGTTTCTGGTCATGGGACTAGGGATCAATCTATTCTTTATTATTCTGATACTCCTACAGATGATCTTAACGTGAGTTCGACGGTAAAGCATAGCGTTCGAGAACAGAGAGGCATAGTGTGGAAGGTCTCCACCACATAGGTGAGAGTACGCAGTGGGATTCAGGCTATGGTTAAATCTTTGTCAAAGGTGTAGGTGTACGGTATTTTGTCTCTGGCACCCACGTCTGACACCACTGTCTCTGACATCGGCGCTGGGCTTAGGTCTCTGACACTCACGTCTCTAGCGCTGGGCTTAGGTCTCTGACACTCACGTCTCTGGCACCAATGTCTGACACTCATGGCTCTGGCACCTACGGTTCACCATCCTTGACACTGGCGCTGGGCTTAGGTCTCTGGCACTCACGTCTGACACTCATGGCTCTGGCACCAATGGCTCTGACACCTACATCTCTGGCGCTGGGCTTAGGTCTCTGACACCCATGTCTGGCACCCATGTCCGTCTCTGGTACTGGGCTTAGGTCTCTGACCCCTGCGGCTCCGCAGGGGTGAGGGAAGGACTCACACATAGGTGAGGGAGAAAGCGGCTTTCCCTGTTTTAGGAACTTGGCGAACCGTTATCTTACGACGTTATTTTGCCATATCTGGCTTTCCTCAAATCCGTCGATGCCCTTAATGAGCGCAAGCCAGTAATCAGCCTCGTTCTGCGAGGTATAGGGACCAACGCGGACCCGGTAGAAATCTTTGCCCTGCACATTGTGGGTTTCGATAACTGCGGCAATGCCCTTTGTTTTCAAGGTTTCTTTGACATCTTCAGCCCGAATCTGGGTGGAAAACGCGCCGGCCTGTACCCAATAGCTTTCGTATGTTCTTTTTGCGCTTACGGATGTGACTGAACTTGTCGGCTGAATCTGGCGCGTGGTGGTTGTGGCGGATGCGTTCTGCGTCGCCGCGCTTGTGGTAGTGGTGGATGCGCGTGAGGCGCTCTGGCTACTTGTCGTTGTGGGCGCACTTGCTGACGTGCTTTGCGTAGTTCCACTTATGGTCGTAGCGGGCCGGATAGCCGTGGGCGTTACAGGAGTAGGAGCGGCTTTAGTTGCTACTGATTGAGATGAAGTGGAGGCGCTTGAAACCTTTGGTGTAAGCGACTGGACGCTTGTCGCGGAAGTGGAAGACGCGGCTTGGGCGCTTGAGGCTGTAGCGGGCGGCGCGATTTCAACCGTTACACTGGGACCGCTGGCACCTGTGCCGACGCTTCTCGCCGGAGTACCGTCATAGACACTACTGTCCGGTAGCGTAGCGGGCAAACTACCTCCTGACGTACCAGACGTGGGATCAACAGTACCAGCATATGCACTAGAAGTCGGGGGATATGCCGTTATGTTATCTTTCTTGGGCGCGAAGATCAGGATTGAAAGCCCGATCACGATTACCAAAAAAATACCAAGCGAAACTGCGATGAGTAGTAACTTTTTCTTTTCCATAAGAATTAACAATGCCTCTGAATGAATGAAAAAACTATATCGAGCCGACGTTCCAGACTCGCCCGCGCATAACGGGAAGCAAAATAAGCGCCGTTATTTACTTCATATATATCGGCATTACTCGCCAAGTATTGAGACATGAAGGTAGCCTGACTCCGAAAGCGCCGTACCAGTGTTGCCCACGGAAGCTGATCGCGTTTGTGGGCGCGAAGAAGCCGCGTGAGAAGTGGCGCTTTAACCAGAATCAGGGCGTCAAGGCGTCTGAACGCCGAGGACTTGTGGAGTAGCGCCGCGTTTATGACACAACACCACCCTGCTGTTTTCAGCGCTGCTTGTTGCGCAATCCACTCATCGGTGAGGCGGTTCACTTCCGGGTGGACGATGGCTTCAAGCGCCGCGAGTTCTTCCGGTTTACCAAAGACCAGTGCGCCCAGCAGTTTGCGGTCAACACGGCCATCAGCGCCAATAGTCGAGTCGCCAAAGCGGGCGACAATGACGTCCTTGCACCGCTCAATCGCCTCATGCCCCAACTTGTCCACATCCAGCGTAGGAATGTCCCGCGCCTCAATCAGGCTGGCGATGTAGTTCTTGCCCGCGCAGTAGGTTCCGGTAAGCCCGATCAGTTTCAGTGGAAGTCTCCCCAGCGTCCGCTGATTTCGACGCCTACCCGTAGCGGCACTGATAAAGCGACAGCGTTCTCCATTTCTTCTTTAACAATAAGCGCAATATGTTCGGCGCCCTGTGCTGGCGCTTCAAGAATAAGCTCATCGTGAACCTGCAAGAGGAGCCGCGCCGGACTCTTTTCAGTGCTAAGACGCTTGTCCAGATTCAGCATGGCGATCTTAACGATGTCCGCCGCAGAACCCTGTATAGGCGTATTCACAGCAGCCCGCTCCGCAGCGGCTTTTTCAGTCTTGTTAAGGGAGTTAATCGCGGGAATGTAGCGCCGCCTGCCAAAAATGGTGGAGGCATAGCCGCTTTGCTCGGCTTTTTGCACAAGGTCTTCCACCAGCCGATTAATGCCGGAATAAGTCTTGAAGTATGCTTCAATGAACGCGGACGCCTCGGTGCGACGTATGCCCAGCTCGTTGGCAAGGCGGAACGCGCTCATGCCATACATCACGCCGAAATTAATAACCTTGGCCACGCGCCGCTGTTCGGGTCGTACTTTAGCCTCATCAATGCCAAAGATGAGCGCGGCGGTGCGGGCATGTACGTCCTTTCCCAGCCTGAATGCGGATACAAGGTTTTCATCGCCGGAAAGATGGGCAAGTACCACCAGCTCTATCTGGCTATAGTCAGCGGAAATAAGGGTCTTGCCCGTATCCGCGACAAAGGCTTCGCGGATACGGCGGCCCTCCTCGTCGCGTATGGGAATGTTTTGCAGGTTTGGCTCACGGCTTGAAAGCCGGCCAGTGGCGGTTCCGGTCTGCACAAAGCTGGTATGAAGCCGTCCATTGGCATCGGCCTGTTCAGCGAGCGCGTCCACATACGTTGACTTGAGCTTTGCCAGTGTCCGATGCCGCAGGATCAGCGCCGGAACCTCGTCCTCTTTGGCCAGTTCCTCAAGCACCGCAACGTCCGTGGAAAAACCAGTCTTGGTCTTCTTACCCGGTTTCAGACCCCGCTCAACAAAAAGCACTTCCTGTAACTGCTTTGTGGACAACAGATTAAACTCATGCCCAACGAGCGAAAACGTCCTTTCTTTAAGGTTTTCCAACTCTACGGCAAGTTCTTTGCCATACTCCTCAAGCACTGGTTTTTCGATCTTAATCCCTTCCCCTTCCATCTCAGCGAGTATGGGCAAGAGCGGCATCTCCATAGTAAGAAACAGCGATTCCAGCTCAGTCTCTCTGAGACGCGGCTCAAGCATGGTCTTCAGCCTCATCGTGAGGTCAGCGTCTTCAGCCGAATAGCGCGTCGCGGTCTCAAGCGACACGGCGTCAAAGGTAGTGCCCTTAGGCACGATAGAGAAATAAGGCAGGGGCGTGTATGAAAAGTGAAACGTGGACAGGGAATCAAGGGAATAGTTGCCCCGTTCAGGCGCTGAGAGCCACGCGGCAATCATGGTATCCCATATCTTGCACTGCCAACGTGGAATACCCCAGCCCCGCGACACCTCGTAATCATACTTCGCGTTATGGGCTATGATGGTCATGGCGGGATCGGCAAGGAGCGGTGCCAAAAGCGCCTTCACCCGCTCTGGATCAAGAAACGGCGCAGTACCCTCATGCGCGGCAACTGGCGCGTAGACCGCTTCTTTTGGGCGAAGCGCGAGGGATATGCCCACTGGCTTTGCGTGCCAGGCGTCAAGGGAATCAGTCTCAAAGTCCAGCGCCATAAAGCCCTGGGCTTTCGCTTTTTTGATAATCGCCTTTAGTTCATCAAAGTCCAGCACAGTTTTATACACGCCGTCACCCAGCAGCGCTGGATCAATATCGTGTGTCTGCGTTACAGAAGGTGATGGGGCATCGTCTACGACTTGGCCGTTGTTTTTTGTCAGGGCTATGGCGCTTTTTCGAACCCCCTCACGCAAGAGTATTGCGGCTCCTTCAGCAGGATTCAGCTTTTCGATATTAAGCGCGTCGTCCACCGTGGAAATCGGCAGCGGAACCGTGTATTCCAGCCTGATGAGGGATTGCGATAGATACGCGCTTTCTTTGCCAGCAGCCAGATTTTTCCCGGTCGCGCCCTTAATGCTTGCCAGATTCCGGTAGATTTCATCAAGCGATCCGTAGCGGGACATGAGTTTAACCGCAACTACCTCACCAATACCACGCACGCCGGGTATATTGTCGGAACTATCGCCACTAAGGGAAAGCAGGTCTAGCATTTTCGCTGGCATAACCCCCCACTGCGCCTCTACCTCTGGCGCCCCCACCAGTTCATAGGCTGAAGCCGCTGGCTTTTCCGTGGGCTTATTTGCCGCTGGTGAAGCGCCTAGTTCGCTGAATTCAGCCTGAGCGCCTTTTTTCTTATTAATATCGCTACCTGTTCCAGCCTTTACCGGAAGCAGTTGATAGGTGCCGTTACCTACAAGCTGATAGAGGTCTTTGTCTGACGAGAAGATGTAGCACTGCCGGTTTTCCGCCTGACAGCGCCTTGCCAGTGTTGCGATGATATCGTCAGCCTCAAAGCCGTCAACACGCAGTACCGGAATCCCCAGCGCCGTGAGGAATTCCTGAATAAGCGGAACCTGTTCATGCAGGTCTTCCGGCGTTTTTTCCCGTTTGGCTTTATACTGCGGGTACTGCTTATGTCTGAACGTCGGCGTTATTGAATCAAAGACCGCCGCAAGCCGAGTGGGTGGACACATTATCATCCCATGCTTCTTCACAAGCGGCGCCCCGTCGTTTAGCAGAGAGACCACGGTTCGGGCAAACCCGAACAGCGCCGAGATGTTTTTGCCAGAATTGTTCCGCAAAGGATGTTTGTACATGGCAAAATAAGAACGATAGATAAGGCCATAAGAGTCAATCAGATAGAGTGGCGGAAGTTCCGCCGAAGAATTTAGAGACATAATAACCTCAATATAAGATAAGATTGCCAGCGCTCAAACCGGCACACGCACGCGAGTTATACAAAGTGCGCTGCTTAAAACGCGCTGCTAAAGTGTAATGTCGATAAACGAAGGCGTACCGCTTCCCCCGCGCACAATTGAACGCCGCCACAGGGAAGTTCCCTGAAGCTGTTTAATCTCAACGCGAAGTTCAGCCATGCGTTTGGAAAGCAGTTCCTGATTGTGTCGTGATTGAGTTGCGATTTCGCGTTTCAAGCCAGCGACCCGCGCCATCAAGGTCTGTGTCTCCACATCTGTAGCCAAGTCTTTGTTACGCAGGGGAGCAATCACCTTTTCTAGCGCAAGGATGCTGGCAAGCGTTTGTTCCTGAATCTCTACATAGCAAAGCGCCATCTCGCCGTTTCCGCGTCCTATCGCAGCCCGCTGTTTATCAAGCGCCGTGAGATAGTGGCAGAGCCGCTCTTCCTGTGTAAGTAGAAGCGCACTCAGTCGTGGAAGCGCATCCCACGCCCGAGCGTTCTGTCGCGCTCGCGGCATGGAATGTGCGCCTGTTGAAGTCGTCATTGGCTAACCAGCGATATTAAGGCCACTGGTCGGACGTTCCGCTATCCCAAGCGCGCCTTTGGTAATAACCTCAAACCACGCGCTCCGCAGATCGCCCACCATTTCACGGACAGCCGTGATACGAGCTGGATTCTTGTCGATGTTACCACCGAGCAATTCCTGATTGAACCATGTGTACAGGGAGAAAAGGCTCTTCGCTATGTCACCACCCTGATCAAAATCCAGCGAAACAATAAGCTCCGTGATGAGTTCCTGGGCTTTGAGAATTGCTTTACTTATCTGCTCAATTTTTGCCGGATCCCCTTTCTTGCCAATGTTATTGAGTTGCATAAGATGTAAGCCCTGATCCAGATTTTTAATTATCTCATCATACAGCATGATGATGAGCTGACCCTGCCCTGCGGTCGTAACTCTTGTAGACCGATACGCAGACAATGCATTTGAATATGCCAAAATGGCCCCCTCCGTTTTCCTTTTTTGTTTGTTACAATCCACGCGCCCACATGGAACGCGACCCTGCGCTTTTCTTAACCATATCCAAAACCAGTTCCACCAATAGTATACGCAAATTCTGGAACCGGCTCAATTCTATTCTTTCTTATCGGCACGATAAGGGGCAATTTAAGCAAATTCAACGCTCTTGTTACGCCTCGCTTGACGCCTCTGCGTGGCAGCGCGTATAGTTTTCTCAGTGTGAGCAACTTTTACCCCTTGAACCCTCGTTTTCAGCGTCTCGCTCTGCTCGTTGGCTTTGACACGCTTGATGCGCTTGCCCGCGTGCGGGTTATTGTGTTTGGTTTAGGCGGGGTGGGAAGCTGGTGCGCTGAGGCGCTGGCGCGTTCCGGCATTGGTAAACTCAGCATCGTTGACTCGGACACCGTGTGCATTACCAATATCAACCGCCAGACCCAAGCCACAAACGCCACAGTCGGCTGTTTTAAGGCAGACGCGCTCAAAACGCGCTTGCTGGAGATCAACCCCGCCTGTACGCTTACGGTCCACAACACGGTTTTCCGCAAAGAAAGCGCCGGAACGTTTGGCATAGAAGACGCGGATTACGTCATTGACGCCATTGACAGCCTGACAAACAAGCTCGACCTCATCGAATACACAATACAGGCGGGCGTTCCGCTCTTTTCCTCAATGGGCATGGCGCAGAAACTGGACCCAGCGCAGCTCAAAACCGCCGACATCTGGGACACTCAGGTCTGTCCCCTCGCCCGCTTGGTACGCGCCGGCTTGCGGAAACGCGGCTTCACCAGCCACTTCACCACAGTCTACAGCGAAGAACGCCTCCCCCGTCATGAGGAGATCGCTGTTGCCTGCGGAAGCGGCCTTTGCCTCTGTTCCAGGCAGGGGACTGAATGGTGTAGCTCCAAAAAAGTGATCAATGGGAGCGCCGTTACTGTTACCGCCACAGCCGGTATGATCCTCGCTGGCTTGGTAGTACAAGCCGTCTATGCCCAATATCCGCACCCAGCGGCCTGCGACAGCACGACCATCCCATGAGCGACCGTTTTTTACGCAAAGCCTGTCCCAGCGTCATTGTGGAAAAGCTGGTTGCCAAGGCTGTTTTGGAGCGGAACCTCGTCAACAACGGCGACCGCATCCTTATTGCGGTGTCTGGCGGCAAAGACTCTACCGTACTTGCATGGGCGCTTTCCGCCATACGGCCTGAAATCAAGAAAACCTATGAGCTAGCCGCGCTCCACATCTCAAGCGACTTCTGCGCCTGCTGTAAAAAAGCCATTCTGAGCAAACGCCTTGACGAGTGGGGCATCCCTTTCATTGATCTCTTTGTACCCATCATCAGCAGGCTCAAAGAAGGCCGGCGCATGAACTGCTACTGGTGTTCAACTCAGCGCCGTGCGGAACTTCTCAAATACGCCGTGGAAAACCAGTTTAACAAGATCGCCCTTGGCCATCACCTTGACGACGTCATCGAAACTTTCTTTATGAACATGACCGGCAAGGGCCAGCTTTCCACCATGCCTATACTTCTTCGCTATCGTAACTATCCGGTCAGCCTGATTCGTCCACTTGCCTACCTTGAAGAACGGGAAGTCATTGCCTGCGCTGCTGAGAAGGACATACTCAAGGCAGCCTGCACCTGTCCATACGGGATCAAGTCCGTCCGCCGGGACATCCGCGCCCGTATCGCCGGTTTTACCGGCAATTCCGGCGCAGTCAAGCGTCGTATCCTCGCCGCCATTGACGCGGGCAATTTGCTGGAACAGTAACAAGTCCCCTTGCCTTTTTTTTCGCCTTTGCGGTATACTGATTTTGCTATGAACGACAGACGCCTAAGCGCCAACAACAAGTCAGTTCTCAGAGCGGACCTCGTGCAGCCCGCAGCCCGCAGCCCGCAGCCCGCAGCCCGCAAAATTTTGCGGCGCTTCTAATCCTTGTCAAGCCTCTAACAGCGTAAATTGTGAAAGAAAGTCGATAGATTCACTGGTATAGGTTAAAGCGAACCCTGCACCAGCGGCGTGGTTCCTGAGTCTATCACCCTGCTGGCCCGGGAAGAAGAGAGCGGTACCTTTCCGTGCGCGGAGGTCAGTTCATGCGCGGACTAAAGGTTGCCGCTCTTTTTTTAGTCTACCGCTTACAGACAGCGCGGTGTTTCTGTCCGGCTGCCACGCGGCGGTTGTCATAACGCCACGCTATAAGGAGGTTCCCCGTGGCAAGAATCGTTCCTGCCCACTTGCTGGGTGAAGCGCGGAAATGGATTCCCGGCGCCTGTCGGGACAGAAACAACAACATCTTCGTCATCGGGTTTGCGCGCTCCGACGCGCAAACTACAGGCGCCAGGTTTACGGAGAAGGAGAAGCGCCTCTCGCGGCTTTGTTCCAGCGTCGGGTTTAGGCGGGACGCTGGAAAGGGAGAGGCCGTGCGCCGGTGGTATCCCGTATACGTCCGGGCGGAAACCGCGGCGGGCAAAGGAGGCGGTGTTGAACAACAAAGCTAGAGTCGCGCCGGGAGCCAAAGTGTCGGCGAGAGAGTCGGCCAGCCCACACCCGACAGGCGTCCCGCTGGCGATACGGGTAT
>JAITFA010000212.1 GCA_031281685.1 Treponema sp.
CTCAGTCTGCGTCTCTGGCACCAAGAAGATGCCGATGCCACAGCCCCGTCCGCGTCTCTGGCACTAAGCAAGGATGCCGATGCCACAGTTCCGTCCGCGTCTCTGGCACCAAGCAGGGATGAAGATGCCACAGTTCCGTCCGCGTCTCTGGCACCAAGGGGATGCCACAGCTCCCTCTGCGTCTCTGGCACCAAGCAAGGATGCCGATGCCACAGCCCCGTCTGCGTCTCTGGCACCAAGCAGGGATGCCGATGCCACAGCCCACTCCGCGTCTCTGGCACTAAGTAAGGATGAAGCTCCCTCTGCATCTCTGGCACCAAGCAAGGATGCCGATGCCATAGCTCCCTCTGTGTCTCTGGCACTAAGAAGATGCCACAGCCACAGCCCACTCCGCGTCTCTGGCACCAAGCAGCGCTGTCAAACGCGCCGCGCTTACGGCTGCTTCCTGTTCATGACTAATGGCTTTGAAAATGGCGAGAGAACGCTGATAAGCGTTTTGCGCCGCGGCCAAGTCCCCGGCTTTTTTGTACACATCACCGGCAGCGCGCCAGTCCATGCCCAGCCCATAGGAGTTTTCAGCGCGGCGGTCAAAGGTTATTGCAAAGGACAAGGCGTTAATGGCCGCGTCATAGTTGCCCGCAACAGAACGTACCGAGGCAATGAGATACCAGTCGCCGCCGGCAGCCTCAAGGTAGTTGCCTTTCTGGTGAATATCGAGCGACTTCTTGAGCGCGGCTTCAGCCTCAGCAAAATGGCCGTTCTCCTTTTCCGCAAGGCCAATCACGGTCCAGCCCAGGGCAATGAACAGCTTGTCCTTCTTGATGACGCTCAGTTCCCGGCTGACCGCGAGCCGCACTTCTTCGGCGTCAGCTCCACTCAGGAGCCGTCCGCGCTCCAGATAGATACGCGCCATTGCCGCCAGTTCAATTTCGCCAGTATGCTCTGCCTCAACGCGGGCGTCTTCCCACAGCAACGCGGCTCCAGCCTCATCACCCTGATAGTAGAGTACGTTTCCACGGGCAAGCAACTCACGAACAAGGAGGCTGGGATCATCAACGCTGGTTGCCAGCCGCTTTGCCTCGTCAAGTATTTGTAATGCTCTTTCAAAGTTCCCCTGATCCACCTCGTGATTGGCAAGGTCCAGTTGGCTTTCCGCCACATTACGAATCGTGAACAGCTCCGCAGGCCGTTTCGGTACTGAAGAACAGGCGACAAAGACACACGCGAAAAGCGTCAACCATAAACAATGCCCCATACACCCCACGCTTTTAGCGCCCATACACCGCCTCCTCTTTTTGCTAGAAACCAATATTGCCGCGCAGACCAGTACCGGTCGGTTTTGACTGTACCTTATCAGGAATACCGCCCCGTAAAAGCGGGTTGTTCTTCACGCCGCTTAACACGTCTTCAATATCTTTGAGTGTTCCCTGCACTTCACTCAGCAGAACCGCTGTTTGTGAGGGGAGCTTGTCGGTAACTCTGTTCAGATCGGCAAGCACGCCGGAAACAGAATCAAGCGACGCCGCGAGACTTGCGTATACATCGCCCTGCTTGTCCAGCACTGCCGGAATCAGCCCCTCATCGGCGATTCTGCTGGTGAGCGCCTTAACATTAGTAAGCAGGGGACGTATTTCACCCAGCACCCTTTCCATCTCCGTGTCAATGATACTGGGTATGGTTTCAGGCAGACTGTTCACTGTAGCAAGCGTCTCTTCCACGCCCCCCAGAAGCCGCCCCAGCTCCGTGCTGGCATCGGGCTGATTGTCTGCCGCGCCTTTAAGGGCGACGTTTGCTGTAGCCGAGATTCCATTAAGCTCAGCCAAAAGCGTCCCTACCTGCGCTATAAGCTGACTGATGCTGTCGCTTCGTTCCGGCACATTCGCCAGCCCTTGGGCAATGAGCCGCTTTCCTTCGGCGGATGTAACGGTGTAAATCTCCGAGTTTTCCTCAATGTGCGGACCAGGACCTTTACCCGGATATATCAAAAAGGAACTCCCCAGCACCGAGATAGGGGGCGCGTCAAGCGAGACCAGGGTGCCGGTCTTGATCCGCTCGATATAGGTGTCGTGGATGAAAAAACGCACCTCCACGCGGTCGTCATCAGTGAGTCTGATCGACTTTACCTTCCCAAAGGTAAAGCCCTTGTACTGAATCACCATGTTTTCGCTTATGCCGGAGGCAGTATCAAGGTAGGTGGTAAAGTAATAATCTTTGGCGAACCAGCGTTGATTTATGCCAAGCAGAAAGATTACCGCCACAAAAATCACCAGCGCGGCGACAATGGAAAGACCGACGATTCGGTCGGCGTAACGAATCGTGAATTTCATGAATTAATCCCCTTTTCAATGTATTGAGCGAGACCCGTATCCGAAGCAAGCTGCGCTCCGGTAAATTTCATGGTAATAACGCCACTCGCAATCATAATCACATAATCAGCCAGATACTTGACGAGTCTAAAGTCGTGGCTGACAAAAATAATGGTGTGGCCCTCATCCTTGTGCGCTTTCACGATATTTATCAGGCGCTGCGCGGCGCGCTCATCAAGCGATTCGGTCCACTCGTCCAGAAAGAGCAGGACAGGCCGGCAAAGCATAGCGCGCGCAAAAGCGATGAGCTTTTGCTCACCCATAGACAGCTTTGAGGGACGCATCATAAGGTCTTTTTGATAAGCAACCTCGGCGAGTACCTCATTGATACGCTGGTCCCGTTCCGGTTTTTGCATCTGGGGAAAGTGTATTCGCAGGGGCAATTCCATGTTCTGATACAGGCTTTGATTTGCCCAGAGCGCCGAGTCCTGAAACACGAAGGCGGCCTGTCTGCGGAACTTGAGCGTCTGACTACGGTTCATAAGCGAAACGTCCTCACGCCGGAAATATACCGCTCCCTGCGCCGGTACCAAGAGACCAGCGGCCAGCTTGAGTACCGTGCTTTTCCCGCCGCCAGACGGTCCTACCAGGGCGGTAGCTTTTCCCTCCTCAAACTGGTAGGACAGGCTTTTTACGATGTCCTGGTTCTCCGCAATGAAACTCACATTTTGCAGTTCAACGATTATTCCCATACCCGCTCCTACAACGAATAATACAGAGCTGAGAGTACGCTTTGTACGATGATAGACATGACAATGGCTGAACTGACGGCGCGTAGTCCGGCGATAGGTATCTCGGTGCTTGCCTTTTCCACTGCCAAGCCATGCATGATAGCCCCTGTTGAGATAAGCATGCCGGAAATAAGGCTTTTAACAATTGAAATGATAAGGTCGGGAAGGGTAAGGGCTTGCAGTATGTTCTCGAAGTAGATCGACGGCGGCATTGGGTTAAAGAACTGGGCGACGAAAAAAGAACCGGCAAGCCCGAAGATGGAGAAGTAGAAGTTTAAGAGAATCATAGAAATGGTAACCCCAAGGAAGCGAGGCACGGCGAGGTGTTCAATGGGGTCAACGCCAATCGAGATATACGCCTCAATCTCGTGAGAGATGACCATGCCGGCCATTTCTGTGGCAATGGCAGTGGCGGAACGGGCGCTGATAATGATAGCCGTGATGATTGGTCCCAGATCGCGGGTGATGATGGTGATGAGCGTGACGTAAATGAAACTTTGCTGGGAAATGCTGCTAAGCAGAGGCATGAACTGGATGTTGATAGTCGCTCCGATACCAAGCGCCATCAAACAACTGATGCCCATAGCCTCCACGAAGGTAAAAAGAATCTGCATGGTGAGAATCTTGAAAGACGCCTGCCCCCGCATCACAAAGTAGCCGACTCCCCTCAATATCCGGGCGAAAAACCCCAGCGTATAGAGAAGCGAATCCAGAACGGGCAAGCTCAGTTTCATGGGCGTAGTATACACGAAATTTCATAAAGGGTAAAGAATACGGTTTTCAAACCGGAGCGCCCGGACTGCGAAATAGGCGTATTTCTTCTCAACCCGGACGTCGGCGTTTTTTGCGCCGCCACTTTCAACCGCCTGCTGACTGTAGCCCCTAGCAGCTTGCTACGCCCAGTTAAAGGCGCTTTAGCCGCTTGGTTAAATGTGCTTTAACCGCTTGGATCAGGATGCTTTAACCGCCCGGATCAAGGTGTCTGATCCGCCCGGATCAGGGTGCTTTAACCGCTCGGTTAAAGGATGTAGGTGCCAGAGGCATGAGTGTCAGACATGGGCGTCAGAGACAGTGGTGTCAGACGTGGGTGCCAGAGACATAGGTGTCAGAGACATGAGTGTCAGAGACATGGGTGTTGGTGTCAGACGTGGGTGCCAGAGACGTGGGGTGTAGACATGGGTGTTAATGTCAGACATGGATATCAGAGACATTGGTGTCAGACATGGGTGCCAGAGATATGGGTGTCAGACATAGGTGTCAGAGACAGTGGTTTAACCGAGCGGTTGGTCCTCGCGTTGGCATCCGCAAGTAAGCC
>JAITFA010000021.1 GCA_031281685.1 Treponema sp.
AATCAACCGTAAGCCCCTTCGTGATCCGCTCAACATTTTTCTGTATTGTTGACATATCGCAAGCCAGCATATTGCCCAAGTAATACTCATCAGAATACGTCATCCTGCAGGGATACACATCCCCGCGCTCATTGATGAATATCTCGGAAACGCCCATGCCGCAGCAAATCCGCCTGCCTTCAGGAAGCGCATTGTCATTCAACACCGAATGAACATCCCGCTTTGACAACTTCAGTTTGGTTTCCAGTATCAAGGCGTCATTCTCCCGCGCCTCTTCAGGCGTACACTCCAAATCATTGGCGCACGTTGCGCCGTTTCCCATAGGAGAAAAGTTCGCTATGGTATGGCGCGTGATGCCATAGGCAGTGTAAAGCTGGTTTATCAAGTCCTTCAGGGAATCTTTGTTTACCCTCGTCAACACAGTCCCGATATGTACCTCTATGTTGTGCGAGCGCAGACGCTCAATCGCGTCAATGATCAGGGGATAACTGCCCCTTCCCCTTAAATAGTCGTTTTCCTCTTCCCTCACGCTATCCAAACTGAGTTTTACATAGTCAAAGGTTTTGAACTTTTCAACAGCGTGGTTCCTTATCAAAGAGCCGTTGCTTAAAAGCCCGACAAACAACCCTTTTTCCTTTGCGTATTCCGCCATGTCAAACAGGTCCTTGTTCAAGAGCGGTTCCCCGCCGGTAAAGGTGATTTCATGAAACCCGTGGTCAGCGATCTTGTCGATGACGAGCTGGTTCTCCTGGGGCGTTAGGTAGGTTTGGGGCGTTTCTTTGACCGGAGCGCCGCAGGCAGCGTAGCAGTACCTGCACCTGAAGTTACACGCTGACGACACGCCCCAATAGGCTGCGAGGGGCTTTCCATGTACCTCGCCGCGTTTGTTCTCCATAAACGGTTTCATAGACACCATGCCGGAAACGATCATCTGTTTGACAAAGGCAAGAGCGTCCGGCGTCTCCGCTGCCCATTGAAGCGCGGCGCTTCTTGTTGAAGCCTGTTTCAACAGTAACAGCTTGTCAAAGTAAGCGTACTCGTCTTTCAGAAACTTGCGGCTTTTGCAGTTATCGGCATTGAGTACCACTTGGTACTTCCCGCGGGAAAAACGCAGATACTTGCTTGGGAAATACAGCGAGTCTAGTAAAGAACTCAAAACAACCTCCACGAAAGGAAAACTTATCTATAAAGTTAAACTGTTTTTTGATACGGTCAACACCTTTTTAGGTGTAAAAAGGTGTAAAATGGTGTAATTAGCGGGTGTAATAAGGTATAATTGAGGTGTAAGCAAGCATAACACGGGCGCTAGCCGGGTGGAACCAGACGAGGGTATAAGGAAGGCGCGATTCACGGTGAGCGGCATGGTTTACGGGCGCATGGGACGCAGGCGCCCCGCAGCACGAGCTTACCAAGCGCGTCCAGGCTCAAGCCTATGAATCCCTAGACAGCGCCCAGAGACCATGTTATGATGAAAGAACCAGGTAGCACAATAACATCAACCGCAGGGTGATGTTCCACCCCGCGGTGAAAGGAGAATGGAAGTATGCTTATGATGTTCGGTAAGTATCTCTCGCCCGCAATGGAAGAGGTGGACATTGCCGCTTATGCTGGTTGTCGTTGTGATTGTCAATTCCTCGGCGGTTTGGGTTCTGGCGGTCAGTCCGGGGTTGATAAACAGTGTGATTGTCTACCCACTGGCGGTTCTGGTTCTGGCGGCAAATCTAGGGTTGATAAACAGCTTGACGACTGGTACGGGGAGCTTCGCGGACGGTCTGAATATGTGTACAACCAGGAAGTTCAAAAACAGGTACCCATCCAGAATCTCAACGCGGATAGGGCAAGGAGCGAAAAGCAGGAGAACAAACTCCTGCTGCCTAAGCCAATGTTCAGCCAGCGTGACGTTAGGATACTTCAATCCATACTTGAGAGAAAGAAGTATGAATGTATCGCCGATGAACAGAATATCAGCCTTAGTTCTGTAAAAAAGCGCGTCAGGTTTCTGTATGACTACCTCAATCTGCGGAACAGGGCGTCTTTTATGAGCGTCTACGAGGGCCACACTATTGAGCTTGGGGTTTCCGCGCCGTGAAGCGGCAAACAACACCATGCACGCTCCCGCGCCGCAAAGCAGCGGGGGCAGTCGTGAGTCTCTGACCCTTGAGCGGTGCTGGTTTTGGTGCCAGAGACCCGTACATTGGAGGCGATCATCGGCGGTGTTGCGTTTTGGTGCCAGACACATAAAGCAAAAGCCCTTCCCGGCGTCATATCTATAGCTATGAGATATCCAAGAAAACTCAAGGACGGAGCAACCTATCATGTTACCTCGGAAATTAACCGTAATGAAATGGAACTCCAATCGTCGCGGATCAAGACTACGTTCTTGACCTTCGTCAAAAAAGCGCAACAAAAGTACCCGTTTCAGCTTTTCAACTTCTGTATCATGGATAACCATATCCATTTGCTCGTCAAACCGGAGCGCGGGCAGTCCCTTTCCAAAATCATGCAGTGGATAAAGGGGAATTTCGCCAAATACTGGAACAAAGAGCATGGTAAGCAGGGAGGGCATCTCTGGGGAAAGCGGTTTTTCTCGAAGATTATCGATGATATCAGGCAGTTTTTGCGGGTATTGGACTATATGGATAATAACCCCAAGCGGGCCGGTATAGTTGAGCGGGCGGAGGACTGGGAGTTCGGCGGCTTATACCACCACCGGCACGGAAGGACAGATGTAGTAGAGATACCACGGGCAGCTATGCCGGAGCTATGCTTCCCAAGCGCCGGCTAGCCGTAGGTGGTCTTGCTCGCGCAAGTGCCAGCTAACGCCTTTATCCGCAGGAATAACACGTCTACACGCGAGGATGGCGCCTTGAACCGCAGATTCAGCGCCTTTGCACGCGGGGGTATAGGGGTTGACAAGGCTGAAACTCCTGGATTAATATCTCGTTCAACAAACTTACGGGAGAAACGAATGAATAGAAAACTTTGTTGTGAGGTAGTCGGTGTATTCGTTGTGGTAGCGACGGTATGGGGAAGCAGCCAAAAGCAGAGCGTACGGAGCGCCGTGAAAACCTACAAGATCGGTTTTTCACCCTATGGCCTCCAAGAATTGTATCGCATCACGCATGATGCGATAAAGGTTCCAGTGGAGACGAAGGGCGATGTCTTTGTCAGCGCGGACGCAGTAGGCGACGCCGGAATTCCGGTGTTAAACTATGCCGCCGCAGTCAAAGACCAAGAGCTTGCCGTTAGCGAGGAGCATATATGAGTTTTTTTGAAGCGGCCAATCATTGGCTCATATATGTACTGGTAAGCATCGGAATATGCTTTGTTGCTGTTTTTTCCCTTGTTTCCATGCAGAAATCATGGAAACGCGCCCGCGCTAAGGGGTGGAGTAACGAAAAACTAATGGGCTTGGTAAAAATGACGGTTTCGGCGACTATTGTGCCGTCAATTTCCATTGTTATTGGGGTATTCTCCCTGGTTGCCCTTTTAGGTATTCCCTGGCCTTGGTGGCGGCTCTCGGTGGTCGGCTCCCTGACCTACGAAACCATGGCGGCGGATATGACCATTAAAGCCATAGGCCTTGACTTAACCCGCCTTGCCGAAGCAAAAGCCGAACACTTTGTGTTGCTGATGTACGTCATGTCCCTCGGTATTATGGGAGGCATGTTCGTCTCGCCGTTTATCACGAAATCCATTCATTTAGGCTCTATGAAGATGAAAGCCGGGGATAAGCGCTGGTCGGTTTTAGCCGGATCAATTTTCTTTACCGTGATTCTGGCGGTTTTTATTGTGCCGATCTTTCTCAACTTCAGGACTTCAGGCTATATCCAAATGCTTACCTTTCTCACCAGTTTGGCCATTACTATTGTGTTAAACCGGATTGCCGTGGGAAAATGGGCTTTTCTGCGGAATTTTATCCTAGCCATAAGTCTCGTCCTTGCCATGGCATCGTCTGTGCTGTGGAGCGCTATTTTAACCTAAGGAGTTATCCATGAGTAATAAAAAAGAAAAAAACGCACTCGGTATTGATGCGTCCGGCATGGCGCATTTGAACGCCATGCACCGGCTGGGCCGTATTGGTATCGTATGCGCCATTATCGTTATGCTGGGGATTCCCACGATCGCCGGAATCTATTTTAACGCCATGCCCACACTAGTCCAGGTACTGACGACTGCTATCGGCCTCCTTGCCCTCTTTGTTCCCGGGGCTTTTTCGGAGACCATTGCCTTTTCACCCATTCTGGGAAGCTCCTATTATCTGGCGCAGATTACCGGCAATATATCGAACCTGAAGCTCCCTATTGCCAAGACCGCCCTTGAAATTCTTGATATTGAAGAAGGCACCGAAGACGCTGATATTGTTACTTCTATTGCGGTAAGCGTGTCGAGCTTTGTTACTATCACAGTCATCGTAATAGGCGTTATTCTCTTGCAGCCCCTCCAGCCGATATTGAACCTGCCGGTATTCAAACAGGCATCGAGCAACATCGTGCCGGCGCTTTTCGGGTCCCTTGTCGTGGGTTCTCTGAGTAGCAAACTGGGCGGCGGCGTTACCTGTTGGGGGCGCTGGAAGTGTCCGGCTATCCTTTTCGCGCTTGTCGCGGTGGTTTATCTTGTCGTGGTTTACGGCATGAATAACAGCATGGGCTTTGCCCTTTACCAGGGTTTCCTGATGCTGGCGCTTATCCCTATCGGATGGTTCAGCAACAAGTGGCTCTACAAAATCGGACAGATCAAAGTTCTGCTGGCAGGGGAGGAATAGGAAAACGTATGGGTGATAAAAAACGAATTGCCGAGTTAATCGACAAAAAAGCGGCGGTTTTTACCGCTTTGAACGACAAAATATGGGAATCCGCCGAGATTCGCTTTGGTCTTAAAAATTCCGCTGACGCTATCTGCGCGGCGCTGGAAGGTGAAGGTTTTACCATTGAGCGCGGCGTCGCTGGTATGGCACACGCCTTTATTGCCACATGGGGAAAGGGCGCGCCTGAGATTGGTATTCTGGGGGAATACGATGCTCTGCCGGGCTTGAGCCAGCAGGCGGATGTTCCAGAGAAAAAGCCCGTAATCGCGGGCGGCAACGGACATGGCTGCGGCCATAGCGCCCTGGGCGCGGGATCGGCGGCTGCGGCTGTGGGGATTAAGGACTACCTACAGGAGCGGGGGCTTTCCGGTACAGTGAAGTATTATGGTTGCCCCGCCGAGGAGTCCGGATCCGGCAAGGCGTACCTTGCCCGCGCTGGTGTATTTAATGGCCTTGACGCCGCCCTTACTTGGCATCCGATGATGGAAAACTCGGTGTGGACTATGAGCAGCCTTGCTAACTATCAGATATTCTTCAGCTTTAAGGGAAGAAGCGCCCATGCTGCTGCGGCTCCTGAAAACGGACGGAGCGCCCTTGACGCGGCGGAACTGATGAGCGTTGGGGTTAATTATCTGCGGGAGCATATTATCCAGGAAGGGCGGATTCACTACGCCTATACCGATGTGGGAGGCGGTCTTCCCAACGTGGTGCAGGCGTCGTCGGAACTCCTCTACTTTATCCGTGCGCCCAAGCCTGCCCAGGTACAGAGCATCTTTGAGCGGGTGGTGGATAT
>JAITFA010000044.1 GCA_031281685.1 Treponema sp.
TTTTTTCTAAAGGTCTAGGTAGGAATCCGCGTAGAGAGTCTGGTTCATAATGATATCCGCTGATTTAATGGTTTCCATCATCCGTGGACTACAGGGGTTTACGATGGCGGAACTGAGGCCACACGCAATGCACATGGCAATCAGGACGGAATCCATGATGGGACGGATGTTTTTAGGCATCATGTTTGAGGCGTTGGAAAGGCCGCAGACTGAGTTGAAACCCATGTCCTTAAGCTGGCGGATGAACGCGAGCATTTCGGCCTGTTTTTCCTGCATCCCCTTGATGACAAGGCACAGGGGATCAAACCACATATCCTCCGCCTCCATGCCCAGAGACAGCCCGCGTTCCAGCATCTCCTGACAAAAAGCCATGCGTTCCTCGTTATCCTTTGGAACCCCATGTTTGGAGCAGAGAGAAATGATGATGGCGTCATTAGCCGCCGCGAGATCAATGTTGGAAATACGATCCCCCGCGTCCGCGGAATTGATGAGGGGCTTACCCCGTGAGCGGTTATAAACAGAAATACCCGCCTCGATAGCCTTTTTATTGGCTGTATCCAGAGAAAGAGGGATATTATCACAGTGTTCCTGAAGCAACGTTACCGCCCATTTCATCAGCTCTTCCCCGTCTTTTTCCGCGGGACCGATATTCACGTCCAGATACGAAGCTCCGGCGGCAATCTGTTCCTTTGCCCGCTGAAGAATGGGCGCGGGATCACGAGCCGCCATTGCGGCGCGGATTGCCGGTGAGATACAGTGGATACGTTCTCCGATAACAACAAATTTACCCATACTGATTCCTCCTATAATAGTGATGTCTATTCAGACTTTGAGTTCTTTGAGAAATTTAACCACACCCACCGCTTCATTGGGTGCGACGAGGATTCTCCAGCCCGGCAAACTTTCCTCCAGTTCGCCCTTGAGTACGGCGATTTTGCCGGGGATGATCAGATTGCGGTTCTTTATCTTGCCGTCAATGTTCTGTTCCTTAAAGAAGCGCGACAGGGAGCTGGCGGACAGCTTGCCCGCAGCCCAGGCAGTGAGTACCGAATAGCCGCCAGCATCTGAAATGAGCAGATTCACCGGCACCCCGGAACGTTCCAGTTCCCCGGAAACGATGAAATAGGTCAGGGCGAAATCCACCGTGGTAGCGCAGATGGCGTTTTCATCAGCGCCGTTGATGGGATAGATACCGGGTTCGACTTTCATGGGTTTTTGGGGATCGGTGAAGATATTTTGCCGGAGTCCGTAAAGAGGCAGCGCCTGAGCGTAGTCCATGGCGTCCAGAACGATGATGGAGCCGTACTTCATCGTGAAGAGCGTGGCCAGGGCAAGCTGGGCTGTTTTATCTTCCGGGGCGAGTTTTGCCGCGTTTACCAGAACGGGATAGCCAAAACTGCGATCCCCGTCTTTGAGGCTTGCCCGCCTGATCTGCACCGTATTGGCAAAGGCGTCCTTTACTGAAGCGCTTCCTGCGTCGATGATAAGGTTTTTGTTTCCCAGACCTTCCAGAGCCTTAACCGTATCGTAGATGGCGTCAAGATTCACTCCGGTAACGCCCAAGACAACTCCGGCTTTGGCTGCAATGGCGCAGAACTCTTTATAGTTGGATTCATCAGCGCCATTGAGAATGGGCTTTGCGTCTTTGGTAAGCGCAAGCGCGGCAGCGGCGGCTTCCGCGTCATTCACCTCCAGAATAAGGGTACGTCCCGTGTTGTGGGCTTTTTGGACTGTGGCTAAGAAAGCGTCCTTGTCTCCTTTGTATTCCACGTTGAGGAGTTCCACATACATGCGCTCGCCTATGCGTTCATAGTCCACTTTGAGAAGCTCCGGCAGTTTTTTATCAATGCTGTCGGAACAGACGCTTACGGCATAGAGGGTCTTTGAAACAAAGGTTTTGTCATGCCGGAAGAGTACCGTTTCTCCGCCCAGGGAGTGTTCACCTTTCCCCGCGCCTATTTTGATACTCTTCATGGGCGGCGCTGTTGCTTCGCCCAGTATTGCCAAGGCTTCCGCAGACAGATGGGGACATTTTTCCAGCGGGAGGCTGCCTTGAGCCACTTTCATGGAAAAAGCCATGCAGGTGGGGTTTCCACATTTTTTACAATTTGTTCTTGGGGTCAGCTTGAATATATCCAATCCTTTAAGGGCCATGTTTACTCCTTTTGATCACATCAAGTCAGATATTAATTTTGAGACCACTGCCACGGAAGCGGGATGCCGCAAGATTACCGCATTGGAACCTGCTGCCAGGGAAGCCACAGCAGTGGAAATTTCCATATTGACGCCGCGCTGCTCCACTGGTCCCCAGTCAGGGAAATCCTCTTCGCTCACCACGGATTCCTTGACTGACCAGGCTTCCTGGGCTATTGGGCTAATGATGGGCATCTGAAGCATGGTATCGTTCTGGGCGAGTGCCGCGCCTTTGACCCGTTCTATGGTGGAGGCGACATACTCAAACCCATAGCCAGCGGCGGCGGAACCGAGGTTCATCACCACGTTTTCCCCGGATACTCCTATTTGGGAAATGAGTACGTTTAACTGCTTCGCCAGATTAATATCCACCGAGGATTCAGCGCCTATCTTTTGTCCGTAAGCCTGAACTGCGGCAACGGCGATGGACTTATAGTTGTCCTCTTTTGCGGACATGAGCAGTACGTTTTTTCCCTGGAGGGCTTCGGCAATCTTCGGCAGGAGTTCCTTGTCCTTCTCGGCGTTGCCACTACCTCTGATTACCAGTGGCAGACAGACCTTTTCGGCCACTGCTTTACAGAGGGCTACCGAATCCTCAATAGAGGCATTGCCTCCATTAGGGTCAGCGCTGTCGAGGACTAGACTGATGAAGCTTACTCCGGGCAGGGTGCAGGCGCGACCTGCGGCATCGACGACACTTTCCGCGCCAGCGTAAAAGCTGGCAATGCCGGGTAACTGCCTGTCGGGTCCCATGTCCGAGATTTCAAGACCTACCCGAGGAGGGTTCTTGATGGATCCATCGAAGCTATACAATGGAAGCAGGTTTTCACCGCCGAGGGTAAGGGCTGTATCGCCTGTACCGATTACCACTTCTTTTATGGCGGCGGAAAATTTTTGTGGGACTTGCTTAAAGGGCATAACAAACTCCTCTCTCTTATTTCCGGGCTACTAGCACACCCGGATACACTTCTAAATCAAAGGCTCCATGCTCAGGACCGGATGGTTCTTCTCACTCAGATAGGTGGCAAGGGTTTCCACATCCTCGGCAATGGTCTCATCGGCGATGAGGTCGGTAAAATTCTCCAGCCCGTAGAGTTCCTGTGCGGTTTTATTGAGCCTTGGATAAACCAGTTCCTTCAACGCCTTGGGCATCCACACGATCCGAGCGGAACCACCGTCGGCCTTCATGAATTTCTTGGAAGCAATAAAATGCTTGCCGTGTCCCATGAACCCGGGAGTCTGCACTCCTCCACCAGTCATGGAGGCCATTTCGGAGAAGGTCATGCCCAAAGGAGTCATGCCCGTGTGTTCCCGGTTCACGATAACCACCCCGCCGGTCATAGGCTCAATACCGCAGATGCACTCAAAGCAACCGCAACTAGTCATGGGGTCTTGCATGATCGAATAGAGGGATACCTGTTCCAAGGAACCGTGGGAACCCTGTTTAACCGCCTCGTTCACGTCTTCCCATATCCCAACATTTTCATCTATCACCCGTTCTTTGGTAACCACTTGGCAGGGACCGTTGGGGTCAAGCTCATTGGTGGCCTTTGCGTCAAGCCAAGAGACAGCGCCGCAAAGGCCGAGTCGTTCCGGGGTAACGATGCAGACGTGGGCAGGAGAGAAGGACTGACAGAGGATGCAGTTATAGAATATGGAAACATTTTCATCAGTCAGGGATACGAGCCGGGCATCACGGGCATCATATACCTTATTCGCCGCAACCCGAAGTTCCTTGAGCTGTTCGGGTATGGTATATATCTTCACCTGGCATTTATCCACCACACTTTCATAATCGTTTTTTACCTTTGCGTAGAGTACTTCGCCGATGTGTTTCGCCCTGAAACCCGCCTCAAAAGCGGTTTTGCTCACCCGTATACGGATAAGATCCCGCTGACCTGTATGCATGACACCTTCGACACAGTTGAGGAAGTTATGGAATCGGCGTTCAAAAACAGACTCAAAGTCGGACTGCATGTTTTTGCCCGCCACCTCAACAATATAACCCAGGGCGAAGCGGCTGCCCGGTTTCACGGAATCAATATCCGGGCCAATGAGTTCTATGGAATGATCTTCTATCTCGCTGCTTTCCCGTGTCTGCACAAGCTCAAAGCAATCCATCCGGGAACCGTCAATGTCTACCTGCATATCGTTCCGGCGGATGATTTCCCCCTCAAAAGCAGTGGAGAAAGCGACGGGAATATCGATCTTCGTTACTTTAATCTTAATATCCCTAGCTTCAAGGGAAGTCTCGATAAAGTCATGGGAATTTTCCTGAATGATGAGACTTTTGGGAACCCGCCACATATCCTTGGTATCATTGGTAATCACCGGGAAGCCCATGGCGATAGCTCCAGCGCCAGCGCCGACCACAATATCAGTTACCGGATCAAAGGCATTAACAAAAGCCCGGATACGCTGAAAGGTATACTGGTCAAGTTCTTCACGGTCTCCAGGCTGAACAGCGCCGAAGATCATGGCTGCCCGGTTTACAAAGGATATGATATGGGACACACACCAGATATCAGGCCCCACCGGGACAACCCGAACTGGGAATCCCATGTTCAGATTCATCCGTTTAGCCTGATCGATAATACCACCGATGAGGAAGACAAAGATCGCCCGTGACTGATAGCCCTTGATAAGCTCCACCGCCTCCTTGTCCGAAGGAGCGGGACCAATGATAACCACAAAACCCGGAAGGTCTCCGGTAACCAAGGGAACCCCCAATTCCCGAACTTCCGCGTCAGAGAGATGCCCGTGGTAGTCAGTCCCGTACGGTTCAGGGCTACGGACGTATTTGCATGCCTCAATAACTTCAGCGGCAAGGAAGGTTCCAAACCCGGACTTAAAGACATCCGCCAGACGGTTCCCGTGAGGCATCCAAGCTTTTACTTCGGGGAAAGCCGCTTTGAGGTCTCCCAGAGTGATAATTTTTTTTGCGAGATATGCTAAGTGATTGGCCAAAAAATAACCCGTATTCGGCATATTGAGTGGGGCGGATTCACCTAAGTCCGCCACAGTATTGTTCAGGGTTTCTTCGGCGAGCGCATACATTTCGTCAACCCCATCAAAAACGCGATTGAAAAGCAATTTCATCGAACCTATTCCTCCTCCGACATGGAATCGATACGTTCCTTAATCTTCCGAATCTCTTCCCTGGCATCTGCGCTTGTGTCAAAGGGAGCCAAGCCCTGCCGGTCGGCAGCAACTATCCCTTCATTATAATGAATGAAACCGAGTAGCCTTTCTTCGCCGATCCGGGTTTTCAGGAATTCCTCATCCGCAATTCCCTGTACTTTGTTCGCTACCACGCTTATCTTCTGGACACCGAGGTCTGCAGCCAAGGGTTTCAGTTTGAACAAGGTCTGAACGCTCCGTTCCCCGGGCTCGACCACCACGATAAAGCGGTCAACCATACCTGCGGTTCCTCGCCCCAGATGTTCAAGCCCAGCCTCCATATCCATAATAACCACTTCATCACGGGCAATGACCAAGTGGGAAATGACCCGTTTAAGCATCACATGCTCAGGACATACACAACCGCCCCCGCCGGTTTCTACCGTCCCCATGACAAGGAGCTTTACCCCGTGTTTCTCACGGGAAAACCGATCCGGTATATCATCCACACGGGGGTTGATCTTAAAGAACCGTCCGTAGCCATCATTATCCGATCCGGTGCGCTCGGCGATAAGGTCCTTCATTTTAGAAATCGGGGTAATGTCCTGAAGTTCCGTTTCGGTAAAACCCAAGGCAGCCCCCAAGTTTGCATCGGGGTCTACATCCACTGCCAGAACTTTTCTTCCTTCTTCCGCATAAAGCCGGGCAAGCACAGCGGCAAGGGTCGTTTTGCCAACGCCGCCCTTTCCGGTAATGGCGATTTTCATAGATTCCGATGTCCTATATTCCCAAAGCGGTTCGTTTTGCTTCGATACCGTTGATGATGTTTGTTACCAATTCGTGAGGGTCCTTGTTGATGATGAATCCCCCGCCAGTGATCTTCCGGGTTCCCTGGGTAATAAGTTCCATCATTTGGGAACTTCCCTTAACCTGAGGTTCTATCCCCAAGTAAACATCCAAGCCAGTGGATACCACATAATTGGCGATAGAAACCGCCTTTTCTCTCATCCATTCCGGGGCGCAACCAAGTACCGGTATTTGGGTAATATCCACCCCCCAGTCACGGGCAATCCCGTTGGCCAAGAGCATCATACGGCTGATGTCTACGCAGGCTCCCATGTGAAGGATGGGCGGAATGTTTACCAAATCGCAGACACGCCGTAACCCCGCACCACAGAGATACTTGGCGTCCTTTTGGAGTAGTCCCGCCTTAGTAGCGACTTGAGCGGCGCAACCTGTGGCCACGATGAGGATGTCGTTTTTCAATAGTTCCTTCATGATCTCGAAGTGAGAATAGTCCGGTCTCACCCGTGGGTTATTACAGCCCACAATAGCAACAGCCCCTCGGAGTACACCAGCTTTTATCGCATCAATCGCTGGCCGGTAGGAACCGAGTTCGTCCACGTGACTGTTGGTCACCCCATCAAGGTGTTTGATAATCTGTTCGCATGGATAACCTACAGTGGCGGTTTGCTTGTGTTCAGGGATGAATACCCGTGAAGGCTCCCGGTTTTGATAGTTATCCACCGCCATTCTTACCAAGTCCTTGGCCTGCTCAAAGGCTGTTTCCTGCTTAAATTCCACATAAATAGAACCGGGGATACGGGCGATTGGGGAACTGGTAACAAATTTCGTATGGAAACATTCACTTAAAGGGGACAGAGACGGGAATATACACTGGACATCCACGCACATCATCTCTACAGCGCCGGTAAGGATCGCGTTTTCCTGTTGCAGGAAGTTTCCCGCCATCCGTACTCCATGGCGCATGGCAATTTCGTTGGCAGTACAGCAAAGTCCCACCACATTGATCCCCTTGGAACCCTTGCTCCTGGAGTAATCCACCAGCTCCTTTACTTCAGCGGCAGTTACCACCATCTCAGAAAAAACAGGATCATGGCCGTGTACCACGATATTGACCATATCTTTCTCCAAGACCCCAAGATTCCCTTCGGTGTTCCATACCGTAGGGGTTCCAAAAAGGATATCGGTGATCTCTGTACCCATCATGGAACCGCCCCAGCCGTTTGCCAGGCTGGTCCTGAGACCCTGCCGCACCAGAGCTTCGGCATCGGCGGTATTCCCCATGTGAGTCATGTGGAGGGAGGTAACGATTTCCCGATCTATGGAGCGGGGTTCTATGCCCTGATCATGCCAAACCTTTTGCCGCGCCGGGATAGCCCGCTTAATGAAACGCTGTGTACCAGCGATCTTCCCAAATTCATGGAGCCCGGTTTCAGCAACCTCATGGGCAATATCGTAAACATTCCGGCCTTCGGTGGGAATCTCCCATTCCTTGGCTAGGCGAATAAGTTTTTGCTCGTCTCTGACACGGTAGTTTCCCTCTGGACTTGAGCTGAGAAGTACATGGAGGATTTCCCGCGCATGGTCTGAGTGGGCTGAAGTTCCTGCCGCAATGGTTCTGAGGTAGTTTCGCCCCGCGATGGCATGGGCGTCAGCGCCGCAGATGCCTCGCGAAGCCTTGGGGGTAATCCGGCAGGGTCCCATAGAACAGTTTCTACAGCAGATGCCGTCTTCTCCGAACCTGCAATGGGGAGTCTGGTTCTTATTGCGATCCTCCCAAGTTTCCGCGCATACCGCGCAGGCGGTTTCTTTAAGTTTGGCGGTATCCGCCTCCATCTGCTCAATAGTAGTAACGTGTTCAAGGATTCTCAAAACCAAACTCCTTACATTGATATCCTTATCATAAATAATCTTAGAATTTATTCCTTGATTCATTTGCTAAGAATTAGAACTATGTTGTCAAGTTTCCCGATAAACTTGTTTTCCAACCCCGGATTGCTTGACAGGATAAAAAAGGGGATTGATCATACCCTCAATGAGGTAACCGATGATTATTATAGGTGAAAAAATTAACGGATCTATCCCGCCTGTCGCTAAAGCAATTGCGGAGAAAGACGCGAAGTACATCCGGCGTTTGGCAAAAAAGCAGTCTCTGGCAAAGGCTCATTTCCTTGACGTATGTGCCTCGGTTGCGCCGGACGTGGAATACGAAACGCTCAAATGGCTTATTGACGTGGTTCAGGAAGTAACAGACACTCCTATTTCCATTGACAGTCCCAATGCCAAGGTGTTCGCGCAGCTAATCCCTCTTTGTAAGCAACCGGGAATCGTCAATTCCGTATCTATGGAAGGGGACAAGATTGAACGGGTGTTTCCCGTGATCGCTGATACGACATGGAACTGTGTGGCTCTCCTCTGCGATGATACGGGGATTCCGGGAACTGCGGAGAAGCGGCTTGAGGTGTTCGATGCTATTCTGAAGAAAGCCGCAGCTTACCGAATCTCTCCAGACCGGCTGTTTATCGATCCAGTGGTCGAAATGCTGGCTTCGTCGGAAAGCGGAATCGACAAAATTATTGCCACCATCAAGAAGGTAAAGGAAATCTGTCCCGATGTTCATATCACCAGCGGAGCTAGCAATATTTCCTATCAACTGCCCCTCCGAAAATTTATCAACCGTAGTTTCATCATCCTCTGCATGGGCGCGGGAATGGACAGCGCCATCGTCGATCCGCTTAACACGGATATGCTGGGCCTTATCTATGCGGCAGAGGCGCTTTTGGGCCGGGACGAAATGTGCATTGAGTACATCACTGCTTTCAGGGAAGGGCTTTTAGGAGCGCCGGTAGGGGCATAAGGTTTTTCTGTGAAAGGAAGGGGAAACATGCGCCTTGCTTACCAGCAGGAAGTTTGGCTCTTATAGGTAGAGATTCATTTAAGTACTTGTTCTATAATGAATAAGCAAGGTACTGAGAGGATGGGATGCAACAGTCGCTACTTAGAAAAAAGGGTGCGGCGTTAGCTTCCCAATGACACAGCGTATGTAGGTGCCAGACACCTAAGCCGTTGTTTCGGCTTCTTCAAACAGCGATGTTTCCGCTACAGGCTCGTCAGCGCTATCCGTCTCTGGATCGTCGTCATTCCTGACAACGCGGTCAACACCAATGACCTTGTCCGACTCGTCGATGTTCAGGATGCGTACCCCTTGTGCAGCGTTTCCCATGACCCGTATCGACGATACCTTTAGTTTTAGCGACTTGCCCTGTCCCGTGATACACATAATCTGCTCATTGTCACGGACATTGACACAGCCGACGAGTAAGCCGGTTTTGTCGCTGATGGTATAGATGCGCTGACCACCAGTGCCGCGACCATGTGTCGTGAATCCGCTGAAATCAACGCGCTTGCCATAGCCATACTCAGACAGCAATAGCATGGTTTCGCCGCTAACGACCCGCAAGACTCCGGCAAGGGCGTCATCGTCGCTGAGCTTCATACCAGCGACACCGCGCCCAGCGCGACCCATGGCGCGAACCTTATCCTCGCTGGTGCGGAGCGCCCGCCCCTGGCGCGAAATCAGCACTACATCGTCAGTCCCACTGGTGAGAAGTGCGCTGACAAGGCGGTCGCCATCGTCAAGTTTGATGGCGATGATGCCGCGGGTTTTGCCGTTGGCGAACTCTGCGGTACAGCACTTTTTGACCACGCCACGCGCCGTTGCCATGAAGAGATACTGATTGTTACTGAATTCACTTAAAGAGACAATGGCGGTGATTTCCTCGTCCGGCAACACCGGCAGGAGGCTTTTGATTTGAGCGCCCTTTGAAGTGCGAGAACCCTCCGGCAGTTCGTGTACCTTCATCCAGTAGGCTTTGCCGATGCTAGAGATGAACATGATGTACTCGTGAGTCGAGGCGATAAAAATTTGCGCCACGAACTCCTCGTCCGCGAGCTTGGCGCTCATCATACCCTTACCGCCGCGCCCCTGATTGCGGTATGACGCTACTGGTATTCGTTTTACATACCCCAAGTTTGAGATGATGATCATCATCTCTTCTTTTTTAATCAAATCTTCTACGTTGATAGTCTCGACCTCTCCTTCCACAATTTCAGTACGCCGCGCATCGCCATAACGCTGGGCAAGACCAGCGGTCTCGTCCTTAATGACGCCGTGAACCTTTGTCTCATCGGCCAATAAATCCTTAAAGTACATGATACGCACTTTCAGTTCTTCCAGTTCTGTGCGCAACTTATCGCTTTCGAGCGAGGTAAGTCGCCCAATCCGCAGCTCAATGATGGCGTCGGCTTGGGCTTCCGACAGGTGGAAGCGCTCGCGCAAGCCGTTTTTGGCGGTGTTAATGTCCCGCGCCGCCTTTGTGTCAGCGACAACAGCGTCGATGTTTTTCAGCGCTATCATCAGACCTTCGAGGATATGCGCCCGAATTTCAGCGTTCTTGAGATCGTGCCGCGCCCGCTTGGTTACGACTGCCACTCGATGCTCAACAAAGTGGCGTATCAGCTCTTTCAGGTCAAGGCAGAGCGGCTTTCCGTTCACCAGCGCGAGATTAATCACGCTGAACGAGGACTGCAGCGCGGTGTGCGAGAAAAGCTGGTTCAGGACCATCTTTGCGATAGCCCCGCGCTTCAGCTCTATAACGATACGCAAGCCGTCGCGGTCAGACTCGTCACGGAATTCGCTAATGCCGTCAATGATCTTGTCGCGCACCAGTTCGCCGATGCGGGTGATGAGCGCGGCCTTGTTCACGGTATACGGAATCTCGTTAAAGATGATGGTATCCTTGCCGGACTTTGCTGTTTCCACCCGGAATTTGCCCCGTATCAGTATCTTGCCGCGTCCAGTTGTATACGCCTCTTTGATACCGCGTCGCCCGAAGATGATGCCGCCGGTGGGGAAATCTGGTCCGGCAATGTACTTCATCAGCTCATCAATGCTGATGTCTGGGTCGTCGATGTAGGCGCAGATTGCCTCGCAGACCTCGCTGAGATTATGCGGCGCCATATTCGTCGCCATGCCAACGGCAATGCCGCTGCTCCCGTTGATGAGCAGGTTTGGCGCCACTGCCGGCAGCACCAGCGGTTCACTGAGCGACTCGTCGTAGTTTGGCGCAAAGTCCACGGTATCCTTATCAAGGTCGCGGAGCATTTCGTCACCGATACGCGACAGCCTCGCCTCGGTATACCGTGAAGCGGCGGCTGGGTCGCCATCGACTGAGCCGAAGTTACCCTGTCCCCGCACCAGCGGATAGCGCAATGAAAAGTTCTGCGCCATACGCACGAGCGCGTCATACAGGGACGCATCCCCGTGCGGGTGGTATTTACCCATAGTGTCGCCGACAATACGGGCGCTTTTCTTAGTGGCGGCGTTGGGGTGCAGGCCGAGTTCCGCCATAGCAAACAGCAGGCGGCGGTGTACCGGCTTGAGTCCGTCACGAGCGTCCGGCAACGCTCGTGCGACGATGACCGACATAGCGTAGTTGAGGTAGGCGGTTTTAACCTCGTCCTCAATGGCAATGGGGATAATCTTCCCCGTAGTGAGCGTTGTTGTTATAGTCTCAGGCATTTTTTCTTACTTCCTTATGTCTATATAGAGTTATACATCCAAGTTCGATACTAACAGCGCGTTCTCTTCAATGAATTCACGGCGAGGGGCAACGAGTTCGCCCATCAGCGTTGAGAAGATGCGCTCGGCTTCAACAGCGTCGTCCATGTGTACCTGCATGATGTTGCGGCGGGCTGGGTCCATTGTAGTTTCCCAGAGCTGGTCGGGGTTCATCTCGCCTAAGCCCTTGTAGCGCTGGAGACCCAGCTTCTCTATATCGCGCCCGGATTCAGCGAGTATGCGGTCTTTTTCCTCGTCGTCATAAGCATAGCGGACGGTTTTGCCATAGCTAATCTTGAAAAGCGGCGGCATGGCAAGGTAGACATGACCTGCCTCAATGAGCGGAGTCATGTAGCGGTAGAAAAAGGTGAGCAGGAGGGTGCGGATGTGAGAACCGTCAACGTCAGCGTCAGCCATGATGATGATCTTGTGATAACGGATTTTAGCAATGTTGAATTCAAGCCCCGCGCCCGCGCCAATGCTGGCGATGATAGGCTGGAGCTTTTCGTTGGTGATGATCTTTTCAATGCGCTGCTTCTCAACATTCATCATCTTGCCCCAAAGCGACAGAATCGCCTGATACTGCCGGTTGCGTCCCATCTTGGCGGAACCGCCGGCGCTGTCTCCCTCGACGATGAACAACTCGCAGAGCGCCGGGTTCTTCTCCGCGCAGTCGGCGAGCTTGCCGGGCAAGCCGGCGCTATCCATCGCGTTCTTGCGCCGCGTAGCGTCCCTCGCCTGCCGCGCCGCGACACGCGCCCGCGCCGCCAGCAGCGATTTGTCGAGGATGGCGCTTACTACGTCAGGGTGTAGGTCGAGGTATATCTCAAGCTGTTCGTCTACAAAGGAGTCCACGATGCCCTTAACCTCGGAGTTACCCAGCTTCGACTTAGTCTGCCCCTCAAATTGTGGCTCCGGCACCTTTACCGACAGCACGGCAGTCAAGCCTTCGCGCACATCGTCGCCGGAAAGCGTCTCATCGAGCTTCTTCACCATCTTTGATTTCTTCAAAAACTCATTCAGGGTATGGGTAAGGGCTGACTTGAAACCCATAAGGTGTGTTCCACCTTCACGAGTGTTGATGTCGTTGACAAACGAGTACATGATCTCGTTAAAGCCATCGTTGTACTGAATAGCGACAGCTATCTCAATGTCGTCCCGCGTACCCTCGATAACGATTGGCTCCTTATGCAACACCGTCTTGCTCTCGTTGAGGTACTCGACGAAGCTCCTCACGCCGCCATCGAACTTGAATTCATGCGTCTTCGGCGTTGCCACCCGATCATCGCGGATGGAAATCGTCAGCCCCTTGTTGAGAAAGGCAAGCTCGCGCAGACGGTTCGACAGCACGTCAAAGTTATACGCTGTGGTCTCAAATACCGTAGGGTCTGCCTTGAAGCGAATCACTGTGCCGCGCTTGTCCGAGGTTCCGCTTTCGCGCACTGGTTCAATGGCTTCGCCAATCTGGTAACGCTGGGTATACACTCGCCCGTTAGTGTGGACAAAGGCCTCGCACCATACCGATAGCGCGTTTACTACTGAAACACCCACGCCGTGCAGACCGCCTGATACTTTGTATGATTTTTTGTCGAATTTGCCACCAGCGTGGAGTCGCGTCATAACCAATTCAAGGGCGCTGATGCCTTCTTCTGGATGTATGTCTACCGGAATACCTCGGCCATTATCCTCAACACGGATAATATCATCTTTTTCAAGTATTACCCGAATCGTGTCGCAGTGTCCCTGCATAGCCTCGTCAATAGCGTTATCAACCACCTCGTACACCAAATGGTGTAATCCATCAATACCAGTAGTTCCGATATACATACCCGGGCGCTTGCGCACCGCCTCAAGTCCCTTCAAAACCTGTATGTTCTCTGCTGAATATTCTGAACTCATAGCCGCAGTATATAAAATCCGGTCAGAAAAGTCCATTAGCGCCCTGCGCCGGGCGCCGCCATTGAGCTTTATTTCCGGCCTTTGTACAATCGCTTCTTATGACCAACGGTGATTACCAAATGTACTGGCAGGAAGCCATGCGGCAGATTCGGGAAGAGGTAGGAGAGAACGAGTTCTCCTTCTGGTTCAGCCAAATGGAATACATAGGCGCGACTGATACTGAAATCGGACTTAGTTTTCCGTCCTCGTTCTATCGGGATATGGTGAAATCACGATATAAGACTCGCATTGAAAACAAGTTAAAAACGATTATGGGCAAGGCTGTGTCCCTCTCCTTTGAAATCATGACACGCCCTCCGGTACGGACGCCCCCGGTGTCAGACACAATGCGGATGCCTCTGGCACCAGATACCCACAGCGTTCCCTCAGCGCCATCCACCATTGAGCGCCGTCCGCCGCAGCTTATGCCGCAGATAGCGGCGGTAAAGCAACCTCATTCCCAACTGCGTGGCGACTATACCTTTGAGCGATATGTTATCGGGGAGAACAACAACTTCGCAGCCAACGCCGCCAAAGCCATCAGTCTTAACCCCGGAACCACCAAGTACAATCCGTTCCTTATATATGGAGGCGTTGGGCTGGGCAAAACCCACCTCATGCAGGCCATCGGCAACTACATACACTGGCATAACGACTGCAAGATCATCTACATAAGCGCGGAAAGTTTCCTAAACGAGTTTGTTGACTGTATCCAGAAAAACTCCATGCCGGCATTCAGGAACAAGTACCGCTTCATCGACGTGCTTCTCATTGATGACATTCAGTTTTTACAGGACAAAGCTGGTATCCAGAACGAACTTTTTTATATATTCAATGCGCTTTACGATACGAAAAAGCAAATCGTCTTCACCTGCGACCGTCCAGTCTCCGAACTGAAGCAGTTCAGCGACCGGCTCCGCTCCCGCGTTGGCCTAGGTCTTACCGTTGATCTCCAGCCGCCTAACTATGAAACTCGTTACGCCATCCTCAAAGCCAAGCTACAGGAACATTCCGTGGTTATCCCTGAAGAAGTGATCAGCCTGGTCGCCCAAAGCGTCGCCACTAACATTAGAGACCTGGAAGGAGCGCTCACCACCCTTGTCGGTTATGCGGAACTGGTAGGCAAGCCCATCACCATAGCCGTAGCGCGTCAGCAACTCAAGGGCGTTCTCGCCTCGCCCGCGCCAGTATCCACCCCACACGCGCCCGTAGAGCTGGTTATCCAAGCCGTGTCCGCCTGCTTCTCCTTTTCGCCGGACGAGTTGCGCGGCGCCAAACGAAGCCGTAAAATCGTGGAAGCCCGCCAGATCGCTATGTACCTCACCAAGGAGATCACCGAGTATACCAACACCGAGATAGGCCAAATCTTTGGCGGTAGAGAACACAGCACGGTTATGCATGCCTGCCAGCGCGTTGAGGAACAACTCCGCTCCAACCCCCAACTGGAAGCCTCTATCGAAAAGATCAAAACGGATATCGCCATGAATGTGGCAGGATAAGCATGAGCTTGTCCCGAACCAATGTGCATAGCTTGTTCATAACCTGTGTATAGAGTGTGCATAACCTGTTCATAACTAGGAAAAAATGTGCATAGAATGTTCATAACTTGTGCATAGAGCGTGCATAACTCTGTGCATAAGCCCTGTCGCGTTCATACCGTGTGCATAGAATGTTCATAACTTTGAGTTATGAACATTCTATGCACACGACAATTGTTTATAGAATAAAGAATTAACCGAGTTATGCACATTTGAACGCTCCCTACTACTACTACTAAATTTATATATATAAATATTAGTAATAGTAGAGGCGCGATTTAGTGTCATTGACAAACCACGAAAAGACAGCGAACATGAACGCCGTTAATCAAGCAACACTAATAAACCAGAAGGAGAAAAAATGAAGTTTACCTGTGAACGAAGTATGTTGCTCAAAGAGATCGCTTTTGCTCAGGAGATCATCGCGTCAAAGATCGCGGGATCGATCCTGTCCTACATTGGCCTTGAGGCCGAGCAGGACACGCTCCATATTCAGGCGACCGATGGCCTGAAAGTCAACTTCAGGACCAGCGTCCCGGTCATTGTCATTGAGTCCGGAACCGCTTCCGTATTTGGCGACAAGTTTTTAGGGATACTCAACTCCATTCCCGAAGGGGAACTTGAGTTTGAGCAGGCCGAAGGGAAAACCACGATTCGGCCAACATTCAAGAAGATCAACTTCCAGCTCAAGAGCATGGCGTCAGATGAGTTCCCGGAACTTCCTATACCAAACGAGGAGGACTTTTTCACATTCCCGACGCGTGACATCAAAGAGATGATCCTGCAAACCGTCTTCGCCGTTTCTGGGGATGAGACGCGCTACAACATGAACGGTGTTTGTTTTGAGAAGAAAGACGGCAAGCTCATCATGGCAGCGACGGACGGACGACGCCTCGCCTTCATCGAGAAAACGCCCGAAGGCGCTCTACCGGACTTCCCCAGCGTCATCATCCCGCCCAAGCTGCTCAACATCATTACCAGACACGCTGGTGATGAAGGTGAAATCGCTATCGCCGTTAGTGGCCAGCACATCTTTGTCCGCTTTGGCTCCTACGACCTGTCCTCCAAGCTCATTGAAGGCCAGTTCCCCAACTACCAGCGGGTGATCCCGGAAAACCAAAGCTTCGTCTTCTCGGTTAACCGCATGGAGATGCTTGACGCTCTCAAGCGCGTATCCATCTTCGCTGAACAGAAAGTCGGTCGCGTTCATGTGGGTATTACCCACTCGCTCGTCTCCGTCTACACCGATGAAAGCGACATCGGCACCGCGAAAGAAGAGATCGCCGCTCGGTACGAGGGTGATGAAGTTGCCATCGCCTTGAACTACCACTACATTGAAGAACCACTCAAAGTTATGAGTAATAACGAGGTCAGTTTTCACTTCACCGACCCGCTGAAAGCACTCTCCATCAAGTCTGAGCCAGAACAGAGCTTTATCCACGTCATCATGCCCATGCAGCAGCAGTCGTGATCTTTAAGAGCCTGGGTGTCAGCGGTTTTAGGAACCTTGCCGATGCCGAGGTCAACACCACGGGGAAGGATATCTTCCTCGTGGGGGAGAACGGCCAAGGCAAGACCAACTTCCTCGAAGCCCTTTACTTCTGTTCCTATGCCTCGTCATTTCGGGGAGCGCCGGATAAAGAACTCGTGCGTGGCGGCGAAAGAAGCTGTTCAGTCCACGCACATTTCGCCGCTTCCCGGTATGACGAGGTGATCATCAAGATCGACAACGGACGCAAAAGCGTGTTCCTCGACGCCAAGCGCCTGGACGACCGCCGCGACCTGCTGTCCGTGGTTCCCTGTGTGGTCTTCTGCCATGAGGACATGGACTTCGTGGCCGGAACCCCGGAACAGCGCCGCTGGTTCTTTGACCAGAGTCAGAGCCT
>JAITFA010000082.1 GCA_031281685.1 Treponema sp.
GAGACCGACGAGATCGTGGCAAGCCACTACGGGCGTACCCACGGCGATCCGGTGAAGGCGCTCAAGGAGTGCCTTGGGATCATTCAGCAGAAAGTAGTGTCTGACACCGGCGATAAGAACGTTACGATCAAGCTGGTAGCCACAACCGGCTCTTCGCGGGAAATCCTCGGTGTGTTTCTTGAGACGCCCGGGGTGTATAACGAGATCATCGCGCACTCGGTTGGCACTACCTTTTTTGACCCCGATGTTGAAACAATCTTTGAGATCGGTGGGCAGGACGCGAAGTACGTTCTGCTCAAGAACGGCGTTCCCATTGACTACGCCATGAACGAGGCGTGTTCCGCTGGTACCGGCTCCTTTCTGGAGGAATCGGCGGCAGGCGATCTGTCGATACACAGCGCCAAAGACATTGGTCCCATAGCCCTCAACGCGGATTGCCCGCTCAAGTTCGGGGAACACTGTTCGGCGTTCATCAACTCGGATATACGCAAGGCGGTACAGCAGGGCGCGTCCCGCGAGAACATCACGGCGGGTATAGTCTGCTCCATTGTGTCAAACTACCTAAATCGCGTGGTTGGCAATCGCACCATTGGCGGTAAAATCTTCTTGCAGGGCGGCGTTGCCAAGAATCCGGCGGTTCCACAGGCGTTTGCCATGCTGCTGGACAAGGAAATCCTCGTGCCGCCCGCGCCGGAACTCATGGGATGCTTCGGCGTGGCGCTTTTAGCCAAGCGAAAATGCGCGGACAGCCTACTCGCTGAGCAAAGCGTCAACATCGACGAGCTTCTGAGCCGCGAAATCGGCTATGAACGGGTCTTTACCTGCGAAGCCTGCGATAATCGCTGCCCAATACAGGTGCTGAACGTAAACGGCCACAAGTATATGTTTGGCGGACGCTGTAACAAGTACACGAATATGCGGAAAGCCGTGAGAGACGTGCCGGTCTTTGACTATGTGGAGCGGCGACAGCGTATGCTTTTCACGGAATACGCCCCGGACAAAAAGACGTTTATCAAAAAACGTGATTTTGTGGTAGGCATACCCCGCGCCTTTTCTGTGCATACGCTTTACCCGCTCTATGCGTGGTTCTTTCACGAGCTTGGCGTCAAGACCTTCCTGTCAACAGAGGTTGCTCACGCCGGCGTTGCCCGCGCTGAATCAGCCTACTGTTTCCCAGCGGAGATCGCTCACGGCGCGGTGCAGGACTGTCTCGACAAGGGCGCTGACTATGTTCTGCTCCCCCACTTCCGCGATATGCCCAGCTATGAGGAAGATGTTCACGCCAACTTCTGTCCCATCACGCAAAGTCTTCCATACTATATAGAGAAGGCGTTCCCGGATGTCGATAAAAAACGCTTCCTCCCGATGGTGGTGAGTTTTAAGTTCGGCGAGGACAAGGCGCTGGAACTGTTCTCGCAGACCACCGCGCAGCTTGGTATCGACGAGGCGGAAACTAAGCGCGCCTTTGAAAAGGCGCTCGCTAAACAGCAGGCGTACTTTGCCGCCGCGAAGAAACTCGGCGAAGACGCTATGGACGACGCCCGCAAAGCTAAACGTCCGGTTATCGCGGTGCTGGGGCGTCCGTATAACGCCTTCACTGCTGAGTCGAACATGGGTATACCGCGCAAGTTCACCACTCGCGGCTATTCCATCATCCCCTTTGACATACTGCCTTTTACCGAGGAAGAAATCTTCCCCAATATGTACTGGTACTACGGTCAGCAGGATGTGAAGTCAGCCGCGCTCCTCAAAAAAGAGGACAACATCTACGTTACCTATATCACGAACTTCTCATGCGCCCCTGACTCCTTCATCCTTCACTACCTCAAGTGGTTTATGGGACAAAAACCCTTTCTCGTGCTGGAGTTGGACTCACATTCAGCCGATGCCGGCATTGATACGCGGGTTGAAGCGTTTCTCGACATCATCGACGGCTACCGCGCCAAGAAAAACGAGCTGGAAGCCGAGCGTTACGACAACGGCTGGAAGTTCGTGTATGACGAGGCCGCGCAAGGCGATAACACCCTGCGCCTCGACAACAGCAAGACCGGCGAGAAAGTCGCCATCCGCAACAACAAGCGCGTGAAACTGCTCTTGTCCAACATGGGCGCGATCTCCACCGAGTACATCGGCGCGGCAGTGCGAAGTCTCGGCATCAACGCCGAGGCGCTTCCAGTTGCCACCTCAAAGACCATCCAGATCGCCCGCGCCCATGCATCAGGGAAGGAGTGCGTACCCAGTCACTTAGTACTAGGCGGGGCGCTTCAGTTCTTCTTTAGCGAAAGATACCGCAAAGACGAACTCTACCTGCTCTTCGTGCCAATCACCACAGGTCCCTGCCGCACGGGGCAGTACTATGTGTATTACGAAAACCTCTTCCGCGATATGCGTATGGAAAACGTGGTTGTCTTCATCCTCTCGGCGGACAACTCCTACGGCGAGCTTGGTCCCAACTTCGCCAAAGAGATGTGGCGCGGCTTCGTGCTTGCCGACTACCTCAAGGATATACAGACCGCGCTCAAAGCCACAGCGGAAAACCCTGTCAAGGCAGTGGCGGACTTTGAGCGCTCGTGGCGCAAAGTCATGGAGGCGGTGGAACATAACCCCAAACATATCTGGAAGGAACTCGAACAAGTAGCCGCTGACGTGAAGAAAATTCCGCTGAAACGCAAACTCGTTGATTGCCCGAAAGTGCTGATTGTCGGTGAAATCTATGTGCGCCGTGACGACTTCGCGGTAGGCGAACTCACCGACTTGATGAGCGAGCGCGGCATTGTGGTCAAAGTGGCGGGCATTGCCGAGTGGATACACTACCTTGATTTCGTGCGGGAGTATTCCTACAAAAAGCTCATTGACATGGAGCCGCCTGCCAAGCGCCCGTTTTGCAAGCCCTTCTGGAGCCTCAAGAAACTGGAGATCGAGAAGGCGTGGAAACATTCGATAGAAAAGAAGACCCTCGAAATACTGGGTCCCACGGGTCTGATACCCGAAACGCCGCACGACATGAACCTCATCATGGACTACACGCAGAAGCACTTTGTGAACCTCGAACTCAACTCCGAGATTGCGGTTTCAAGCGGCGCGGCGGCGGCGGCGATGGAACACGGCTATTCCGGCATTGTGAACATCTCGCCCTTTGCCTGCCTCATCGGGCGGGTCATCGAAGGACTGTTCACCCCCTGGGCGCGTGAGCGCAACTACCCCACGCTCTCTGTCGAGGTAGACGGCAACCTCTTACCGCCGAACATCGTGAACAAACTGAACATCTTCATGGTGAACGTGTTGCGCTTCAAGGGGAACAATGACCTGTCGCGGCTCATCGACAGCAAAGAGAAAGCGGACAAACTGGCCTAAGTGAGCAACGCCCCTGCGACTGCGGGGGCGTTTGTTATAACAAGCGTTTCAGCTGAGATAACGAACTCTTGACAACGCTGGTATCTAGCGATAGTATATGTATATATATTCTCTCTTGAAGGAGTTAAGGTATGGCGAGTGAAGAAAAAGAAACTAGTGGCGTATGGTATGGAATTTTGGACGCAGCTCTCAAAATTCCCGGTGCGCGGGTAGACAGGGTAAATTTCTTGCAAAAGGAATTTACCAAATACTCGGGGGATGAACTCTCCAATATCCTGGACCAGGGTCCCGGAAAGGCTGGGGTCTCTATTCAGGACCTGGAAAAGATAGCTGATGGGGAGATACGGTCCCATGCAAGCATCGTAACGGGTACATCCTTTCTTGCGGGGCTTCCCGGTGGATTAGCTATGGCGGGAACCATACCTGCGGATTTGGCTCAGTACTATTACCATGTAATAGTCATCGCCCAAAAACTGGCATACATCTATGGGTGGCCGGATTTGCAGGTGGACAGCGAAGGGGAAGCTGACCAAGACGCTTTCCTCTCGGTCCTAACCATATTCATCGGTATCATGAGCGGCGCAAAAGAAGCGAACAGCGCCTTGCAGCCCATGACGGAAGTCCTCCGCACAGAACCCTCCCGAAAACTTCCGGTGATTGCCCTGGCAAAGATCGGCTTGCCCCAGATCGCAAAGCAAGTGGCAAAGGTCTTGGGAGCTAACCTCGCCAAACAGGGGCTTGCCAAGGGCATCGGCAAGATCGTTCCCTTAATTGGCGGCGCTATCTCTGGAGCCGTAACCATAGCGACGTACTGGCCTATGGCAAATACCTTGAAGGATGAACTGCAGAATCAAGTTATAAAATAAACGCCTTGCAATGCTGCCCTGTTACCTTGTGTGTCTACCAACTCCAATGATGTGTTTTGTATGTATGGCTTGTTAATGATGGATAAGTTCTATAACAGGTAACGGGTGGCATTGATTTCAAGCCGGGTTTGCCTTAGCCTTTCTAGTAGTCGCGGGGTGGTGAGCTTTTTACCCACTATGCGTACAACCGGATGACCCCAGTAGAGTGTTTTATCCCTTCGGTCCCGCAGCGGCGGGACTATTTCAATATAATCACCAGCCGCTGTCCCTTCATATTCAAACTCAATACCCCAAGAACTCACTGATTTTTAACAGAAAACGTTATTTCATTAGTGCTTTGAACGTTATCCCCAACACCGCGCAGCTTAAATTCCTGATAAAATAACGGATACTATTGACGGTGTACTGGTTTATAGCCATTATATGACACATATATCTTCTTTTGAAGAGTTAAAACATGGTAGATAAAGAAAAAGGACTATGTGTTTTGGGTGCATCCCTCAAAATTCTCAATATATGGGTAGAAATGATAAATTTCTTGAAAAGAAATTTGCAAAATACTCGTTAAGGTGGGGGTGGGGGGTTGATGAAATCGCTAAGAGCCCGGTCCATAGTCCAGAAAAGCTGGGAATCCATCTATATATCCTTGAGGTGTCCCATTTTAAGTTTGCATAAAGGAGTGTTTTATGAAAATCGGTGTTAAACTAGCAACTATGATCACTATCTTTAACATCATCGGTATCAGCTTGTTAGCTGGTGTTACCCTCATCGAATCTCAGCAGGAAATCACCCGGCTGGCTGAGGGACAGGCGCGAAGCATAGCCAGAGAGAGCAGCGAAAAAATAAAGAACTGGTTTGAGGAGTATATGGGCGCGGCAAGAGCCTTCGCTCATATCATGGAAGGCTATAAAGAAATACCCGTCGAGCGGCGGCGGGAAGAATTCAATATGATGATGAGACAGATACTCAGCGGAAATCCCAAACTACGGGGCGTCTATGCCAACTGGGCGCCCAATGCCCTTGACGCTATGGATGAGGACTATGCGAATACTCCCGGAAACGATAGAACAGGGCGGTTTATACCCGCTTGGTCCAATATTGCCGGAAAATTGGTGGTAGATGCTATAGTGGGGTTCAATTGGGATATCATTATGCAAATACCGGGGTTCAAGACAGAGTATGTGCTTGACCCTGCGGTCTATCCAGCATCAGACGGAGACATTTTAGTCGCCAATATGGGCGCTCCGGTGAAGGATAACGGGGTATTGGTAGGGCTGTCAGGAGTTAGTCTTGAACTATCAACAGTACAGGCTATGGTGGAGGAGATTAAACCTCTCGGCGACGGCCATGCGCTGGTGTTCAGCTCAGGCGGTATTGTCGCCGCTCACCACGACCCGCAGCGGCTGGGAAAGAATATGCGGGAATCAGAAACCGATACCTTCGGTTCCTTCCTTAACACTATGGTTGACGCGGTAACAACGGGAACCGCCGCCTCCTTCTCCTACCAGTCGCCCCAATCAGATACGATATACCACTACTACTCGGTGCCTTTCACCATCGGGAACGTTCCCATGCCCTGGACCTTAGTCATCGGGGTCTCTCACAACACCATCATGGCGCCGGTCTACCGGATGCTCAGGATATGCCTGCTCATCGGCCTGTTTACCATTATCCTTATGTCCACAGGGGTCATGATTACCGCCCGCTCCATTAGCCGCCCCATCGCCTACACCATGACCATGCTTAAAGACATTGCCGAAGGAGACCTTACCAAAGACATTACGGTACACTCAAAAGACGAAGTCGGCGATCTTGCCCGCTACCTCAACTTCGCGGTGGATAGGATCGAGAACCTTGTCGTATCCATAAGAAAAAAGGCGGAATCCCTCTCGCAAACCGGTACTGACCTGGCAGAGAATATGACCGAAACCGCAGTCTCCATCAACGAGATAACCGCAAACATCCAGAGCATCAAATCCCAAACCAATCAGCAGGCGACAGGCATCAAAAAAGCCAATACCATCATGAGAGAGGTGGTGGATCATATCAACGTTATAAACGGGCAGATTGAGAAACAGACCGACTGTGTAAGCGAATCCTCTTCAGCCGTGGAACAGATGCTGGCGAATATCCAAAGCGTAACCGAGACCTTGGTAAAGAACAAAACCAATGTTACTAAACTGGCCCAAGCCTCTGAAGTCGGGCAGAACGGCTTACAGGAAGTGGCGGGAAGTATTCGAGAGATAGCCAGAGACTCGGAAGGCTTGCTGGAAATCAATACGGTGATGAAGAACATAGCAAGCCAGACAAACCTGTTAAGCATGAACGCGGCAATAGAAGCGGCGCACGCGGGGGAAGCCGGACAAGGCTTTGCCGTTGTTGCCAATGAGATACGGAAATTGGCGGAGTCCTCTTCTGAACAGTCAAAAACCATAAGCGAGGTGTTGAAGAAGATAAAAAACTCCATAGACAAGATAAGCCAGTCCACCGAGGATGTACTGCTGAACTTTGAGACAATACAGGAGGGAGTACAGACGGTAACGGAACAGGAGGGGAACGTCCGCAAGGCTATGGAAGAGCAGGGAATGGGCAGTAAAGCCATACTGAAATCCATAGGGAGTTTGAATGAGATAAGCGGGGAAGTGAAACAGAGCGCCCAGGGAATGTTGGGCGGCAGCGGTAAGGTGATACAGGAGGGCGATACCCTTGAGCAGATCACCGAGGAGATAGAGAACGGAGTGCGGGAAATGGCGAGCGGCGCAGAGCAGATAGATACGGCGGTAAACCGCGTGAACGACATAAGCGCGGAGAACAAGAAGCAGATAGAGCAGCTTATGGGCGAGGTTTCCCGCTTCAAAATCGAATGAGATGAGAAGAGGCTATCGAAAGGGCAGTCTTCATCCCTGGAGCGCATGCTCCGCGCGCCCTTCGGTAGCCTCTCCTCTCGCTTCAGCGGCTTTCGCCGCGCTTGATACAGCGCCGGTCAAGGACTCCGCCTCCCATAAACCACCCGCCTCCCTGATGGGAAGCTCATTCCAGTAACCGCAAAAGTGGTTTCATCCGGCGTATGCGCGTCGCGCTTCTCCCGCGGCTTTTTAAGAGCGGGTGTGGAACTTTTAGAAATGGGTGTAGCGTTTTTAGAAATGGGTATAACGTTTTTAGAAACGGGTTTGGAACTTTTAGAAACGGGTGTGATGCTTCAGAAATGGGTAGAAAACTTTTAGAAATGGGTGTATAGTTTTTAGAAATGGGTGTGAACGTTTAAGAGATAGGTGGAAAAGTTTGAGAGATAGGTGTAGAAGTTTGAGAAACGGGTGTAACATTTTTAGAAATGGGCGTAGAAGTTTTAGAAACGGGTCTAAGACTTCTAGAAATGGGTATAGAAGTTTGAGAAGTGGGTCTAAGGCTTTTAGAAATGGGTGTAGAAGTTTGAGAAACGGGTGCGGGGCTTTTAGAAGCGGGTGTGAAACTTTTAGAAATGGGTTTAGTTTGACAATTTTTGCGGCTCTCTCTGCCGCGCCTTAAGGAAGGCGTCGCGCTGTCTCCCGTATGATTATACAAGTTTTTTCTGGAAAGC
>JAITFA010000126.1 GCA_031281685.1 Treponema sp.
GCGCTCATGATGCTCTGTTACGGCAAGCGTGGTATAGAAGAAATCTTTAAGGAAGTCGAGTGGACGACGATTATCTTTTTCTGCGGTTTGTTTATCATCGTTGGTGCGCTCGTGGATCAGGGCATTATCGCTCTTTGCTCACAAGAACTCATCAGCATAACAAACGACAACTTTGAATCCGCTACTATGCTGATCCTATGGGTATCAGGAATTTTTTCCGCGTTTCTCGATAACATCCCTTATACAGCGACGATGATCCCACTGATTGAAGGCTTTGGCAAAGGCGCGGATGCTTCGGCAATGCGGCCATTGTGGTGGGCGCTGTCGCTTGGCGCGTGTTTGGGCGGCAACGGTACGCTCATCGGCGCATCCGCCAATGTGATTGTATCAAGCCTCGCACAGAAAGCAGGCTGGCCCTTGCGCTTTATCGAGTTCACCAAGTACGGTCTTTTGATCACAGCGGTAAATCTGCTCCTCTGCACCGCGTATCTTTTGCTGAAATATTTTATGTAAAGGAGTTTTAGGGGGAATAGGCGTTCCCCTGCTTGACCTGCCAACGCATGTTTGATATACTCTTTTTGCATATCGGGGGTGTACCGGTTTCGACTGGTACGATTCGGGATACAGGTTGCAGGTGGAGTGCCGATCTCCTAACATTCGGCAAAAATTTAATTGCCGATAACGACAATTACAGCTACGCCTTAGCGGCATAACTGCGTGGGACCGTTCCGCCGCCTTGAGGGACGAATCCCGCGACGCAATCAGGGCTGGTTGTCCTTCTCGTTCAGAAGAAGGATGATAAGAAACTTCTGAAATAAGGGCTGACCGCGTGCCGCGTAGCCAAGTCAGCCTCGAAATCCAATACGTGGCTAAACCTGTAGGGGCTTGTGTGTCGCGTACTAGGACGCGGGTTCGACTCCCGCCACCTCCAAACTTGCCATGAGAAACAAACTTACCAATGAACTCGCGGTTTGCGGCCTTAACGCTGTCAACGCTTTGGGTGAAATCCACCCGGAACAGATTAACCGCTTCTTTCTTCGTGAAGACCGCTTAGCCCTGTTCAGCGCGATTTGTGGACAGCTTGCCGCCCGTAAACGCCCCTATAAACTCTGCGACGATGAGGAACTGGAGCATATCTGCAAAAGTAACCGTCATCAGGGCGTGGTTGCCATGATCATAGAGCCGAAAACCCTCGCCCTTACCCACGAGGACCTTAATCTCTGGGCGCAGGAGGGGAAAACCGGCATTGTTCTTCATTCCATTGGAAACGATCATAATCTTGGCGCTATTGTCCGTTCAGCCGCCTTCTTTGACGCAGACTTCGTGGTAGCCTCGGCGCTTGACGAGGAAGCGCTCCTGACCACCAGCGCCTATCGCGTCGCCGAAGGAGGCATGGAACATGTCATGTTCAGAACTGTACGGAATACAGCGGCGTTTCTCAAAGACGCCTCGCAGGTACTCATTACGATTGGAGCGGAGCCGCGGAGCAGGTGGCGTCTGGGCGACCTGAGAACGATTGTCAATGACCTATCCGCTCGTTTACCAGCGCGGAAAACGCGCCCCGGCATTGCCCTTGTGGTGGGTAATGAAGAGACTGGCTTGCCGAAGGAAGTTAAGGAGCGTTGCGCCGCACTGGTACGGATTCCCGGAAGCGGTAAACTGGACAGCCTCAATGTAGCTCAGGCCGCGACGCTCTTCCTGCATGAAATCTATGAACTATAGCACGAGCTACAACACGACTAGTCTTTAGCCTTTGATAGTCGATACTTAAAGTAAGAGGTCTATAAGGGGAGGCATCAAAACAAAGTGAGTATTACAGAAACACACACCATAGTGAAGATACCCGCTGGTGTTACATTCTTTGTTTTATACTTCACTTTTTTTGCGCCGCCTTGCTTGCTGACAGCCCAGACAGTTCCAACCGAGCGCTTTGTTCAGCGCCTCATTTGGGAACCTGATCCAGCGGCCTCTCGTTATGAAGTGATTGTGGAACGGCTAGACCGGAATCGCGGGGAGGTTCTGCGGGAAACAAGCGATCAGGCGTTTCTGGATTGTTCTCTGGTTCCCGGTCAATACCGGTTTCAAGTGCAAGTATACAATCTGTTTGGCCGGCTAGGTGCGACATCCGACTGGGCGTTTTTCGAGGTGGTTCAGCCTCGCGGCAATTCTGTTCAGCGCCTGAGCTGGAAACCGGAAGCCTCCGCGTCATATTATGAGGTTGTGGTGGAACAGCGGGACAGTAGCGGCCAATACAATGAGCTTGCGCGAAAGATAACTGAGGAGCCTTTCATAGATAGCGCCCTTCCCATAGGCCAGTACCGGTATCAGGTAACGGTCTATGATATATTTGGAAACGAGGCTGATTCTGAGTGGTCGTATTTCGAGGTGGTTTTTTCACCGCCGGAGATTGTGGCTATCGCATCACTCGCGCCTGAGTCGGCGTCGGCGCTTATTCTGCCAGAACCAGAGCCACCGGAACCGGAACTACCACTAGAATCGACCCTTGAACCAGAATCAGAGCCAGAACCGGAATTACTGGAACCGACCCTTGAACCAGAATCAGAGCCAGAGCCGCCAGAACTGGCTACTAAACCAAAACCAGAGCCGCCAGAACCAGATGCTGAACCGACCCTTGAGCCAGAGCCGCCGCTGCCACAAACAGCTATGGACATCGAGATTCAGGCGGTCTACTCACCGCTCATTACTCTTCCGTCCGGCTTCTCCAGCGATCCTTCTATGGTATCGTTTTTTCCTGCGGGCGCTTCCTTAAAACTGAATTTCATTCCCCTCAAGGCCGGAACCCGTGATTTAGGCTTTGGCTTTGCCTCTTCATGGAACTATCAGAATTTGGCTGGCTATATCTGGAACGCGCATTTGGGGCTGGTGTTTCGGCAGTGGCTGTCCAACCATATCATTGCCTTCAACTTTTGGCTCGGCGGCGGCTTCTCTTGGGTGTATAACGATTCCCATACGTGGCTGTCGTCCATGAGTGGCGGTATGTCTTTTCAGTGGTTTATTCGTAGACCATTCTTTGTTACCGTTGGGGTGGACTCCACTTATATACTTGCAGATGATAGTCCCCTATATGTCCAGCCATCACTGGGCTTTGGTTGGCAGTTCTAGTCAGAGTATAGCGATATTTCATTCATCCTGACACTACGCATGAATAGTGAGATAACCCGATAAGATTGTAGGGGTTGTATTATGAAAATAGGTATTGATACCTTTGCTTGCGACGGTGGAAATTCTGGGATTGGTATTTATACAATGCAGGTGTTAAAGCGAATTCCCCCTTCGGATGCTCTGTTTGAGTTGTTTGGCTGGGAGTTTGACCGGTTTGCATTTAGTGAAGTAGTTCCAAATATGGAGTTTATCCCCAAATGCCGTTATACAGGAAAGTTTGCCAACTCATTGTGGCATATATTTAAGTACCCAGAGTTCGCTGTAAAGCGTGCTTATGATGCGTGCTTCTTTCCAGCCGCCCATAAGATGCTGCCTTTGGATAGCCCCTGCCCAAGTATTGGCGTGGTGCATGATATGACCCCATGGCGAATGGCGCGACCTCCAGGAAGGTACTCGCAGCCGTTTGTCCGCGCCGTGTTGCCAAATGCGCTCCGTAAGCTCGGACGCATCATCGCGGTAAGTCAATGGGTAAAACAGGAACTCATCGGAATTGCTGGTATAAAGGAATCGCTCATTGAAGTTGTGCCTAATGGCATTGATACTGAAGTATTCCATCCCCGTCCCCGTAATGAGGAAAGCGTGGTGCTGATCCAGCCGTTTAGCTTTCGCAGACCCTACATCCTTTACGCTTCCCGTATCGAACACCCCATAAAGAACCATGCGCGTCTCATCAAAGCCTTTAACATATTCCGTGAGCGCACTAAGTTTCCTCACCGCCTTGTTCTTGCGGGCGTGGAAAACCACGGCGCGAAGAAGGTACGGGAAATCGCCGCCGCCTCGCCGTACCGGAGCGACATCTTCTTCACCGGTCAGTTCCCGCAAAAGAGCCTGCCCGAACTGTATTCCGGCGCAGATATCGTGGTGATTCCCTCCTTATATGAAGGCTTTGGTCTGGGCGTACTTGAGGCTATGGCTTCCGGCGTGCCGGTTACCTGCGCCCGCGCCGCCAGCCTGCCGGAAACGGCAGAACACGCGGCCCTCTACTTCGACCCCACAGACGTGGAAGACATGGCCGACCGCATGGTAACGCTGACAAGCAAGCGCGATGTATACCGTGAATGTCGCCGGCTTGGACTTGAACGGGCGCAACTGTTTTCCTGGGACCGCTGCGCCGAGAAAACACTCCAGATCATTCACGAAACTATTGGCTGGTGAAGCCTCATTCTAAAACGACGAAACCCGCCATTGCCCGGCTTGTTCCAGAATCACAGTCAAGGGCATAGGCTCTCCCACATCAAGCCCGTTTTCGCTTATCTGGTAGAGAAACACCCGTGCAGTATCAGTGGCATTAAGCTTAGCTTCACCGATAAAGCGATACTCCCGTTCTCCTGAAGAGATGGTCTGCCACCAACCGCGTCCCTTTGGCCTCAGCACATTGGCGCTTGATGCCACATTCTCCTGTACTGAACAAAGCTGGGTCCAAATAGCAAGGCTTTTAGTAATCGAGCCGAAAAAAAGAAACCATTTCGCCACACTTTCAGGATCAAGACCTTGAGGAACCGCTTTGACATCTTCAGGAATGTCATGAGTCCACATTACCGCCTGCTCTTCCACAGAAACGTCAAGGATATCCTGACCAACCAGAGCCATGTTATTGCTTTCAACCACAACGCAGACCCGGTTTCTGATATGAAAAGCACATAGTTCCACAAAGATCACGGTCTCCCAAGTCTCCCAGTTTTGCTGAACATCAATAACACTTCCCAGCGCCTCATATTGGCTGCCCAAGTTCCCCAGCATGGCATTTAATGATGCAAGTTTTGATGACAGACCTTCGCGGTAAGTGAAAAGAACAATTTCAGTCCCCTCTTTCTTGCCATAATAGTAGTACCGGTTTCCTTTGCTGTCGCTTATGGCATCGCTGAAATCAACAAGGGGAAACCGCATAACTTTGTCTTTATACTGTGAAAAGCCGTCCGCAATCGTTTTAAGCGGAGCCAGTTCTTTCCAACCGGAACGTTTGTACAGAAGTATAAGATTGTCCCATGCGGTATTCCCCTTCTTGCCAATATCTTCAATAAAATCCGCCGAAAGCGAGAGAGGCAGTAGCAGCAACAAACTCAGCGATAAGATACGCGCTTTCTTCACTACAAAACCTCCGTGGACTAAGCAAAGGACATAGCAAAACGCTCTGTCCCTAGCAACTTACTTTACCACCTTTTCCAGCTTTAGTGTTATGGTCGGCTGATCGCAGACTTCCGAAGGTCCGTAATACTGGATCGCACCCGGAAACAGAAAGCTGCTCTTAACCGCCCATGTATCCCGCTCTGCGGCAAATGCCTTGAACGGCGCTCCGTCCAGTTTAACAAGCGCCTTCTTGATAACCGGCTTTCTGGAACCATGCCGCTGCTCCATGTTCATCATCATAGTAAGCGGAATACCGCCGGCAATCCACTCGGACGCGGGCGACGTGAGGTTCCGCACACTGGCAAGGTAACCGGTCAGCCCGGCGGCGATAAGCACAAAGGCGCTCGTGCCGAGGGCATAGCAATAGTCCGCGTCAAAATTTGACGGGAAGGCGCAGCGCCCCTCGTAACCAAAAAAGTGGCGCTGGACAGAGAACTTACCCTTGTAGACACCCGCCTTCTTGAGTTTGGCAAGGCGATGACCCACCATAGTTGACAGCAAATGCTCGGTTGCAATGAGCGATACCTGCACATTGCCGTGCGGGTCGCGGTCCATGAGAAGCTGCGCCGCGATTTCCCCCGGCAGGCTGTTAAACGTGGCAAGCGTATCCGCCTTGAGCGTCTTCTCAAGCCAAGCCCTTCGCTCATCAAACGAATGAAACATGGCGAATTCCTCCGAGCCTTTGGCCATCACGTTGTTCAACTCGGCAATGAGCGTCTTGATTTCAGGGATGAACTCGATCAGCCCTTCAGGAACGAGAACCACGCCGAAGTTTTCGCCGTTTGCCGCGCGCTTCACAATGGAATCACAGATCTGTTCCACGACCTGAGCGAGCGACTGCTTCTTTGCCTCAACTTCCTCGGAAATGAGACATACATTGGGGTGAGTCTGGAGCGCACACTCCAGCGTAATGTGGCTAGCCGAGCGTCCCATGAGCTTGATGAAGTACCAATACTTCTGGGCGCTGAGCGCGTCTCGCGCAATGTTGCCAATGAGTTCGCCGTAGGTCTTGCAGGCAGTGTCAAAACCAAAGGAGGCTTCGACGTATTCGTGCTTGAGGTCTCCGTCAATAGTCTTGGGACAGCCAATGACCTGAATAGTCTCACCCTTCTCAATAAAATACTCCGCAAGGAGCGCCGCGTTGGTGTTGGAATCATCCCCGCCAATGACGACAATGGCGTTAAGCTCAAGCGCCCTCGCGGTGTTGAGCGAGGCGGCAAACTGTTCCGGGGTCTCAATCTTGGTTCTGCCTGACATAATCATGTCAAAACCGCCGGTATTCCGGTATTGGTCCATGAGTTCACCCGTGACAAGCAGGTGTTTGTTCTCGATAAGCCCGATCGGACCGCCCAGAAACCCGTAGAGCTTTGACGCCGGATTCCCCTTTTTAAGACCATCAAAGAGTCCCGCTATGACATTGTGTCCTCCCGGCGCTTGTCCGCCTGAAAGAATCACGCCCACATTGAGTTGCCGCGTGAGCCGGCTGTTTACAGCCGTCCCCGACTCGAAACATACGATGGGTTTACCGTAGCTGTGCTTGAAAAGCGTCTTAAGCTCGGCCTGATCCGTTGCCGCCTCAGTCGGTTCACCGAGTTTCACGACGATATGGGTGAGTTCCCCTGAGAGGCTGGACGGCAGTTTCGGCTGGTACGCATACCGCGCCTTTTGTAAGGCTGAAATTTCCATTTGTATTCATCTCCTCCTACTATAATGCGGTCAGTAGGTCAGAATGACAAGGCTAAAAAAAGAGTGTAAAGTAGCAGTGGAGGTACTTTATGGAAGACTTAGCGTGGACATTAATCCCGATCATAGCGATACTATCGCTCTTTATTGGCGCGCCGACTATCGTGTTCTCGTTTATAGGAAGAATCAAGAAAAATAACAACGAGGTGAAGAAGCTCCAGTACCAGAAAGAGATGCTGGAACTGGAGTTGAAGAAGGAAGAGCTACAGCTCAGGCGGCTTGAGGCGGAGAGCAAACAGTACGACCGCCTGATCAATGAGTAAGGAGGAATTTGTGATGATAGGACTCATAATTATAGCGGGTATTGTATTGATATCAATAACGGGAATCATAGCCGGAGCTGTCATTGGGCCAGCGATTCAGGAGAACGCCAAACTTAAACGGGTCAAACTGGAAGGAGAGACAAAGAAGCTCCAGTACCAGAAAGAGATGCTGGAACTGGAGTTGAAGAAGGAAGAGCTACAGCT
>JAITFA010000149.1 GCA_031281685.1 Treponema sp.
GCGTCTGGCACTAACGTCTCTGGCACCATGTCTGGCACCGAAGGCAAGGGGAACCACGGCTCTGACACCAATGTCTCTGGCACTATGTCTGGCACCACATGTGCAGGTGCCAGACACCAACGTCTCTGGCACCATGTCTGGCACCGAAGGCAAGGAGAACCACCGTCTGACACCGAAGGCAAGGGGAACCACGGCTCTGACACCAATGTCTCTGACACCATGTGGGCTGGTGCCAGACATCAACGTCTCTGGCACCATGTCTGGCACCGAAGGCAAGGAGAACCACGGCTCTGGCACCCGCGTCTCTGGCTCTATGTCTGGCACCGAAGGCAAAAGGGGAACCACGGCTCTGGTTGCGAGAAGGCGGTCTCGCAACCAGAGCCGTGCTATACTGAACGCCAAGGAGAAAGCATGAATACAAAACAGTATCCTATGTTCTGGACATGGATGGGCTATGACCCGTCCGCGGATTTTGACGCCGCGTGTGCGCGTATGCGGGAAACCGGTATTGACGGCGTGCAGTTGAATGCGGCTACACCGGAAGACTACCAAAAGGCAGTGGCTATTGCCCGTAACTACGGCATTGAGGTGTATGCTTGGGTGGTTACGATGAACGTCGAGAAGTCTCAGGGAGTGGATAAGCTGCTTGTGGAACACCCGGACTGGTTCAGTGTAAACCGGCTTGGGCAGAGTATTGCGGAAACAAAGGCGTATGTTGATTACTACAAGTTTTTATGCCCGGCTGTGTCGGAGGCGCGGGCGTTCATCAAGCAGCGGGTGCGGGCGTTCTGCGAAGTTGACGGTCTTAATGGGATTTCCATTGACTATCACCGCTTTGTGGATGTAATCCTGCCGGCAACGCTGTGGCCAAAGTATGACGTGGTACAAGATCGGGAATACCCGCAGTGGGACTATGGGTATCATCCCGCCATGATCGCCGCGTTCAAGGAACGCCACGGCTATGATCCCCGCGAGCAGGAAGACCCGTCGTGCGATGAGACATGGCTGAACTTCCGTTGTGAGCAGATCACTGAAGTTGCCAATGAAATCGCGGATGTGGTTCATGCCTATGGTAAGGTAATGGCCGCGTCGCCGTTTCCCACGCCGAAGATGTCGCGTTCCATGGTACGGCAGGATTGGGGGAAGTGGAACCTCGACATCGTGTTCCCCATGGTTTACCACGATTTTTATACTGAAGACGCCAGCTTCATTGCTGACTGTACCCTCGAAAACCTGCGGGACAAGAAGCCGGAAACCACGCTCTACTGCGGCCTTATGATTAAGGATACCCTGTCCGTAACCGAGTTCATGGATGCGGCGCTGAACAACGGAGCCGAAGGCATTTCCATCTTTACGATAGACTCGATTCGTTCCCCGGAAGTCCGCGCCGCGTTCCGCGCTTACGCGGATGCTGCCCGCGCCCGCCGCGCCGCGTCAGGCTATCAACCGCCGCTTAACAAGAGCGTTGTGGTTGACCCGTTTGAAAAAGCAGGGGTTATGCGGCTGATTCACGAAAAGATGCGGGAATACACCAAAGGCAAAGAACTCCGCCTGAGTGAGTACCGCCTTTGCAAGGAAGTCGGGGTTACGAAGCGCTACGAAGTGAGCGACGCGAACAGCGGTATGAGCTTTGACGTTGCCTTTTATTTCTACGGCGGGATTCTATCCGGTTGGATCGTAAGAAAGCTCTGAGGCGTACCGCTGTTTGTAGGCTTGCAGTTCCGGCGCGTCTGGAGCCAGCGCAATTGCCTGTTTAAGGTAGAAAACCGCGTGGCGCTCATCGCCCTGACGTTGGTATACCTCGAACAAGCCCACCAGAGCCGCGAGGTTGCGGGGGTCTTCAAAGTTACTGGAACGCAGATCCTCCAGCGCCTCTGTATCGTTATCCCGCAGGCGGCTTCGCAGATAGTAATACTGAGACTTCACGTTTCCGCTGCTCAGGTCTGCGAGGCGGCTTTCGATAAGACGGCTTGCCTCGTCGCTGGCGCCAGTCTCGACAAGGGCAGTGGCTAGCGTGAGTGTTCCTTCCTCATTGGCTGGTTTCTGTTGATGAAACTCCTGGGCATAAGCCAGCGCCGCTTGCTTATTTCCCCGTCCATCCTCGATTTTGTAGGCATCCAGAAGACGAGCGGAGCGCTGCTCTTCAAGCACGCGGTCAAGATACACAGCCGCCTCATCCCACGCTTTCCGGTTTAGCGCGTCCTGAAACGCCAAAGCGATAACCGAAAACGCGGGGTCTTTTTCGTTAAGCAGACTGCTCAACAGGGAACGGCCTTCGTTCTGGTCATCTTCTCGCCGTGATTCCAGCAGCAAGCGGGCGGTGTAGAGCGATATTTCGTCATTAACCGTAGGAGACTTGAGGATGGCGCGAAGGTAGGTGAGAGCCGCGTCGCGGTTGCGGTATCCTTCGGCCTGTATTCTCGCACGCAGGAACAGATAGAGACGGTTGTTCGGGTTTATAGGAGCATACTGTTCAAGCGCAGCCTGCGCCTGAACAAGCTGTCCCTCTTCCACAAGCACATGGGCGCGCATGAGGGTAAAGTCAGCGTTTTTGCTGTCCTTCTGGAGTATTTCCGCGATGGCTGATTCAGCGCGGGACCAATCGCGATTGTTGTAATAGTTAAGGGCAAGCTGGCGTTTAATAGCCATGTTGTCGGGGTAGCTGTTGACCATTTCCTGCAACATGCTGGTAGCTACTTGTTTCTGGCCACTTGCGTCTATAACCCGCGCCAGTCCAATCGCGGCTGGGTAGCAGGTTGCCGCACGAGCCACAGCGCGTTCAAACGAGGATCGCGCTTCTTTCAGGCTGCCGGTATGCTCATAGATAAGCCCCATGAAATACGGCGGCAGCACGGAATCGGGGTTGAGTTCCGTTGCCCGCCTGATATCCGGCAGGGCTGTGGCGTAAGGTTTTGCTCCGCTTGGCGAGAAAAAAGCCAGAAAAGGCAGGACATACTCAAGAAAATCTTGTGAATCAGCTGGTGGTGAGATATAGACCCCCTGGGCGACGTTTCTGATTATTTTGGTATAGACATGATTCGGCGACGGATCGGCGACGGGCAGCGTTGTGGTAATATCGGGATAGAGCATCTTAAACAGGGTAACGATTACATAGTTCATATTTCTGCCGAATTCGCTTCCGCCGAGTTCTCTGCTTCGGATCAAATCCAGCGCCTCATTCAGCGAGTCTGGTATCCCGCTCTCGATCAGTGCGCGGATATCATCGGCAATGCCTCCTCCACGCGGCATTACCGCCTGCCCGCCATTCGTCAGCGGCGCTTGAGTGGGCAGAGACGTTTCCTGTATCCGCGAGGAAGCGCAGGTCAATGTCATAAGGCTGATAACAAAACACAGCCTGAAAGAGATATGTTTATGTTGTTTCAATCCACGCGCTTGCATGGAGCGCGAGTCAACGCCTTCATAGCGGGAAGGTTCTTTATTTTGTGGTCTCATCTTTTGTAGTATCGGCGTTGACGTTCTTTGTTCCTACCGAAAGCAAGACCAGAATAAGTCCCGCAAGCACTACCAAAAGGGGCCACCACCGCAAAACGAACTGAGTAAACGAGAAGGGAACCATATCAAACGAAAACACGAGGAGTATACAGCCTAGTACGATAAAGGTAACAGACGGAACGATATACCGGAAGCGAAGCGCCCTAAAACGATTCCAGCCTGCGGGGATCAACGCCAAGCCAGAGAATAACGAAAGGAGCGGCCATGCCTGAAAAAAGGGAACAGGGAAGATATTCAGCGCGGACAAGAATAGAAAAAGTCCGACCAAGATAAAAAACGTTGAGAAGAAAAGATACACGGAACGCTTGAATCTCTCCCGGTTAAGCTTGACCGCCAGCGTAGCGCAAAACGCCCCAACCAGTACAAAGAAGAAGGATACCAGCACTGAAACCTGTGAGATACCGGTAAGCGTTCCTAAAAGAAAAGCAATTCCTACTAGCATTAAAAACAGACCGAAACTAAAGATGAATCGTACAAGTGTTTTTTGAATCGCGGTATCATGCATACCATGAATATAGCAATTCAACATCAAGGACGCAAGACTGGATAAGGCGATCACCCTGAGACGCGGGTTGACTAATCGCATCTTCGTCTCTGACACCTACCAGTAGCGCCGTAAAGCCCCTTGTCTTTAGGCATGGGGAGTCGCCAAGACGTTGCCCCGCTTTGCAAGGCGAGATACGGAAGTCTCCGGCGCGAGTGGGAAAGGGCGTTGACACTTAGGCAAAGACAGCTTAGCATAAACTTATGCAGATACAGAGAGTTTTCAAAGCGCACATATATCCGACAGACGAACAAAGGGTCTTCTTGAACAAGACCTTCGGCCACTGCCGCTTTCTGTATAATCACATGCTCCATAGGATAAGAATGTGGCGGTAAATCCGCGAAGGTTAGGAGAAAACATACCTGCGCGGCGCGGGGAATTAACGTTTGTGGACATAGGGGCGCTGGCTCTTGGTAACACCAAGGGTGAAACCTCCGTGGAAAGTCTGCGGCAAGAAGCAGAAACCCTGTAGAGCAAGCCGAGCAATCGGCACACGCTACAAGCCTCTGCCTTTAGGCATGAGGTTACTGACGAGACAGTGGAGAAACACATGAACTATATTGGACTGGTGTTCCAGATTGGCGGGAGTCTTGGCCTCTTCTTATATGGAATGAAGGTGATGAGCGACGGGATTCAGCAGATCGCCGGAGACCGGCTCCAGCGGGCGCTGAACTTTATGACTGGCAATCGACTCAGCGCTGTGCTTACCGGTTTCGTAGTTACCGCCATCATCCAATCGTCCTCAGCGACAACGGTGATGGTCGTTTCCTTTGTAAACGCCGGGTTGCTCACCCTTACACAGGCCATCGGCGTCATTATGGGCGCAAACATCGGCACCACCGTAACGGCATGGATCGTGTCGCTGGTCGGCTTCTCGTTGAGTCTGTCCGAGCTTGCCCTGCCGGCGGTGGGAATCGGCTTTGTTCTGCGGGCAATTAAGTGGAAACACCGGGGCTTGGGCGAAGTGATACTGGGCTTTGGTCTGCTCTTTTTGGGGCTTAGCTTCCTTACCGACTCTATGCCGACGATTAGCGTGGAAAACTTTGGATTCATCAGCGCTTTTTCCGATGGAGGTCCTGTTTCAGTTCTGATTGGAACCAGCATTGGTTTGGTAATGACCCTGATTGTACACTCATCAAGCGCCTCAACCGCCTTGATGCTTGTCATGGCGAATCAAGGGCTTATCACGTTTGACATTGCCGTTACCATGATTCTGGGCGCGAACATCGGGACAACCATTGACGCGGCGCTGGCGGCGATTGGTACCAAAACAACGGCGCGACGGACTGCGCTGGTTCATGTGCTGTTTAACGTGATCGGCGTGATCTGGGCGCTTATCCTGCTTCGTCCGCTCATCGTTCTGGTAAACTTGGTCAGCCCGGGCGACGCCTCTTCAATCACCGTGCGGCTTGCCATGTTTCACACGATGTTTAACGCACTTAATACCCTGCTGTTCTTCCCCTTTGTCAAACCCTTCGCCGCGCTCGTTTCTTTCCTTATAAAGGACAAAGATACAACGTTGGCGCCTACGACCTACAAGCTCGAATACAAGTCCGGTTCCATTCAGGACACGCCGGAACTGAACATTGTACGGGCTGAGAAGGAGATTCATGACCTCGCCACTCTCGCGTCTTCCATGTACGCGAAGGTGATCGCCGCGCTTCACAGTCTGCCGGATATGCCGGAACGGGTTGCCGCGATAGATAAGCTGGTTGAAGAGATGCGCTCCAAAGAAGCCTATGCGGATGAAATGCGGGAAGAGCTTACCCGATTCCTCATTGAGTGTACCCGTCAGCAGTTGAACCGGCGTTCCGAGTCGAGAATCTCCTATCTTTTGCGGATCATTGCCGACCTTGAGGACATGACCGACGATTGCTACAGCATGAGCCTTTTGCTTGAGCGGAGCGCGAAGAAAGACCTCATCTTCAAGCGCAAGGAGATGGAGGCGCTTGCCCCGTACATGGGCCTTGTGGAAGAGGCTCTGCATCTCGTGCAGGCGCATTTGGGTAGTCCTATGACGGAGGAAGGGGCAATGCAGGCTGAACAACTGGAGCAGAAGATTGACAGGTCGAGAGATCGCCTTCGCAAACTGGGGCGTAAACGTATTGAGGCTGGTGAAAACGTCAAGACTGAGCTTCTGTTTATCGACCTTGTACGGCGCATTGAAAATCTTGGAGACTATTGTCACGGAATCGCGGAGGCACTCACAAACATGCGATAAAACTGACGCAAAGCACTTGACATAAATACGCGGACTTGATATTTTGTTTGAAACTGTAGATGAGCAAATGCCCTTGTAGCTCAGTCGGTAGAGCATATCCATGGTAAGGATAAGGTCAACGGTTCGATTCCGTTCGAGGGCTTTACAAGACGGTGAAAACGTCGTTATGAGGAGGAAATATGGCGTCAAAAAAGACAGTGGTGGAACTAGTTGCGCTTCAGTGTACTGAGTGTAAACGGAGAAACTATACCACGGAAAAGAACCGGCGGAATACGCAGGAAAAACTTGAGTTCAAGAAATATTGTCCGTTTGACCGGAAGCATACGGTTCATAAAGAGACAAAAGTAAAGTAACAATGTGCAACCTGATTCAATAGGTGAGGGTTGTCATACCATGCTCCTTGTATTTAAAGAACTTAGGCCAGTAGCTCTAATGGTAGAGCGTCGGTCTCCAAAACCGAATGTTGTGGGTTCGAGTCCTACCTGGCCTGTAATTAGGGTTGTTAAAGACGTTTAAAGGGAAGTTGATGAACAAAATAGTTCAATTTGTAAAAGAGTCTTATGTGGAGTTACGCAAGGTAGTATGGCCAAGCCGTGAGGATGTTATCAGTTCGGTAAAAGTTGTGATTGTTTCTACCATTATAATTGCCGCTGCTTTAGGACTAGTAGATGTACTCCTACTCTTGGGCGTGCAGGCGATATTTTAAGGTATAGTATGGCCGCTGGTTGGTATATTCTTCACACCTACTCAGGATATGAGAACAAGATCGAAAAAACGATACGCATGATGATTGAAAACCAGGAACTTGACCGCGAGGTAGTACGGGATATCAAAGTTCCGTCCGAGGATGTGGTTGAAGTTAAGGACGGCAAGAAACGCACCACGACGAAGAAGTTCCTTCCCGGATATATTCTGGTATCAATGGACTTGCCTGATCTTACTTGGAAGGTACCTATCTCAAAGATTAAGCGGATTGAGGGTGTTACTGGTTTTCTGGGTGCTACGGCTGATAAAAAGCCTCGTCCTATAAGTGCTAACGAGGCGCGGTCTATTTTGCAAAAGTCCGGCGAGATTAAGGGCGAGCGTCCAGTGCGGGCGCGGCAAACGTTCAGTGCGGGTGAGCAGGTTAAGATTGTCGAGGGGCCGTTTGAGTCATTCTCCGGCGTTATTGAGGAAGTAAATCAGGAGCGGAATAAGCTCAAGGTGATGGTTGGTATCTTTGGCCGTAACACGCCAGTTGAAGTTGATCTCTTACAAGTTGAAAAGTTATAAAGAGTATAACAAGTCCCTGATGGGAGTTTCCAGTTTCGGAAACGTTATCCCGGTAACGCCGGGTATACCACAAAAGGAGTATATATGGCTAAGAAAAAAATTGCGACCATAGTCAAGTTGCAATGTCCGGCTGGCAAGGCGACCCCTGCCCCGCCCGTAGGACCTGCGTTAGGACCTCATGGGGTGAGTGCGCCACAGTTTGTTCAGCAGTTCAATGACCGAACCAAGAGTATGGAAGTAGGACTTGTGATACCGGTGGTTATCACCGTGTACACGGATAAATCATTCACTTTCATTCTTAAAACCCCGCCTGCTGCGGTGCTTATCAAGAAGGCGATTGGGCTTGAGAAAGGGTCAAGTGAGTCGCACAAGACTAAGGTGGGAAAGCTCTCTAAGGCTAAACTTGAGGAGATTGCCAAGCTAAAGCTGGCTGACCTTTCCGCAAATGATGTTGAAGGGGCTATGAAGATCATCGCGGGAACAGCTCGTTCTATGGGTGTTGAGGTGGAACAATGAAGCACGGAAAGAAGTATCGTGAAAGCCTAAAAAAATACGACAGTACTGCTGTGTATGAGTTAAAAGAGGCGACGGCATTGGTTAAGACGCTTACCATAGCCAAGTTTGACGAGACGGTAGAGCTGGCGGTGAAACTGAACTTGAAGAAGAGCCAGTCAGTGCGTGATACTGTGGTTCTGCCGCACCAGTTTAAGGGTGAGAAACGGGTGCTGGTCTTCTGCAAGCCTGAGAAGGAAAAGGATGCGCAGGATGCTGGCGCGACCTTTGTGGGCGCTGACGATCTGATCAACAAGATAAAAGGCGGCTGGCTCGATTTCGACATTGCGGTGGCAACGCCGGATATGATGAAGGATGTCGGTAAGCTCGGTATGATACTGGGTCGGCGAGGGCTTATGCCTAACCCCAAGACCGGAACCGTTACGTTTGACCTCAAAACCGCTCTGGCTGAACTCAAGAAGGGACGCACGGAATTCCGCGCTGACAAAACTGGTGTAGTACATCTCGCGGTGGGAAAGATTTCGATGGACAGCGAAAAGGTTGCGGAAAACGTCAGGGCCGCTGTTACCGAGATTAAGCGCAAACGGCCTGTTGACGCGAAAGGTGAGTTCATTCAGACCATTTCGGTGGCTTCTACTATGGGACCCGGTGTATGGGTTTCGATCAAGGATGAGGAGTAAATCGTGGCGATTATCGCAAAGAAGATACAGAACGCGAAAACCGCGTCCATTAACGCGCTGAAAGAAGAGTTTAGTGTTTCCAAAGATTTTATCTTTGCCGATTACCGGGGACTTACGGTTGAGCAGATTACTAACCTGCGTAAGCAGATTAGGGGCAAGGACGCGCACTTTAAGGTGGTGAAGAATAATTTCGCACGGATCGCGTTTGAGCAACTATCTACGCCGGATGTGGCGTCGTACCTTGCTGGTCCGACCGCCGTAGCTATTGCGTCAAAGGATGCCAATGAGGTTGCCAAGGCCCTGTTTACCTTTGCCAAAGAAACCCCAGCACTCAAGGTGAAGGGTGCGCTTATCGGTGATTCGATATATGATGCAGCCCAGACCGAGGCTTTTTCCAAATTACCCGGCAGACTGGAACTGATTTCCATGTTGCTCTCAGTGATGAATGGGCCAGCGCGAAATCTCGTTGGCGCACTCAACGATATCAATGCCCGTCTGGTAAGAACCATCAAGGCTATTGGGGACAAGAAATCCGAAGGTAGTAGCGCGGAGGCGGCGGCTGAAGCTACGTCAGAGGCGTAACTCGTGAAACAAGACCGTCAGGCTTCAGCGGCAAACTGTCGCGCCATTCCTGTCGGTTTTAAGAAAGCGTCTGTAGAGACGCTTAATCAATACAAGGAGAAGATAATATGGCATTGAGTAATGAAGAGATTATTGAGGCGCTGAAAACCAAGACTGCTCTGGAGATTTCCGAGCTGGTTAAGGCGCTGGAGGAAGCTTTTGGTGTTTCCGCTGCGGCTCCGGTAGCTGTGGCGGCTGGTCCTGCCGCAGGTGGTGCGCCTGCTGAGGCAGTCGAGGAGAAGACGGAGTTCAATGTTATTCTCAAGGCGTTTGATGATTCCAAGAAGATCGCGGTCATCAAAGAGGTTAGGGCTGTTACTGGTCTTGGTCTTAAAGAAGCCAAGGAGCTGGTCGAAGGAGCGCCTAAGCCAATCAAGGAAAATATCTCCAAGGCCGATGCTACAAAGATTAAAGACTCAGTCACTGCCGCCGGCGGTACGGTTGAAATCCAGTAGGACCATCAAGCCAACAGCTTAGTTTCTCAGGTTATATCATTGGAGCCATAAGGCTCCAATGACTAGAGCTTCGGCCTTGTGCCGGGGCTTTTTTATATGTTGACAAGGAGGACGAATGGTAGCGGAAAATGCGATTTCGAAACGGGTGTATATTGGGAAGGATATTCGTGATGTGATGGATTTGCCGAATCTCATTGATATTCAGCTTTGTTCTTATGAACGCTTCCTTCAACGGGAACGGCTTCGGAACCATGAACCCCTCGAAGTGCAGGGCCTTGAGGAAGTGTTCAGAACGACCTTTCCCATTGAAAGCCCCAACGGGGATATGGTTCTGGAGTATGAATACTACACGTTTGACGAGGACAACATCAAGTTCTCCGAGCTGGACTGTAAGCAAAAGGGTATCACCTACGCGGTTTCGCTCAAAGCGCGGGTGAATCTCATCTTCCAGCAGACCGGTGAAATCAGGCAGAAGGATATCTACATAGGAGATATCCCCATTATGAGCGAGCGGGGCACGTTTATCATCAACGGCGCGGAGCGGGTCGTGGTTTCCCAGATTCACCGATCGCCGGGCGTCATTTTCAGCCATGAGAAAGGCGTGTTTTCCTCACGCATTATCCCGTATCGCGGTTCATGGCTGGAATTTGAGATTGACCAGAAGAAGGAACTCATTTACGCCAAGATTGATCGGAAGAAACGGATTCTCGGCACGATCTTTCTTCGTGCTTTAGGGTACGAGAGCCGCGAGGATATCATTCACTCGTTCTATACGACCGAAAACCTTGAGGTTATTGATGATCGGGAAACGCGGGAAAAATTTTCGGGCCGTGTGCTTTCAAAAGCCGTATGGGTTACCGAGGCTGAGGGCGGCGGACAGAAGAAGCTCTACCGTGCAGGTGAAAAACTGCACCCGCATAACGTTGACGAGCTTTTGCAGAACGGAGTTACGCAGGTCGAGGTTATTGACTTTAAGTCTCCGGACTCCCTTGATTCCGAGATGCTCTTAAACTGCTTTGAACGGGAAGAGATCAAGTTTGTGAACGACGACCCGAACCATGGGGATGAGCCTTCACGCGAAGATGCGATTTCCGCCGTGTATTCGGTGTTGTTGCCCGGCGAGTCCATCACAGTGGAGGCTGCCGAGAAAGACCTGTTAAGCATGTTCTTCACGTCGCGGCGCTACGACCTCGGCAAGGTTGGACGCTACAAGCTCAACAAGAAGTTTAACTTTACCCCGCCCCTTGAGGACTTCACGCTCACTAAACAGGACATCATCGAAACCATGAAGTTCCTGATAAAGGTGTTTATTGGAGATCGCAACATCGACGATATCGACCATCTGGGGAACCGGCGCGTGCGTTCAGTCGGCGAACTCATGGCTAATACCATGAAAACCGCGTTCAGCCGTATGGAACGGATCGCCAAAGAGCGTATGAGCCTCAAAGAAACTGATACCATTAAGCCGCAGGACCTCATCTCGATTAAACCGGTAGTGGCGGCCATAAAAGAATTCTTTGGCTCAAGCCAGCTTTCCCAGTTTATGGATCAGGTTAATCCGCTGGCGGAACTTACCCATAAGCGCCGGCTTAACGCGCTCGGCCCGGGCGGTCTGTCCCGTGACCGTGCCGGCTTTGAGGTGCGTGACGTGCATTACACCCACTACGGACGTATGTGTCCCATTGAAACACCGGAAGGTCCAAACATCGGGCTTATCGTGTCGCTCGCCAACTATACGCGAGTAAACGAGTATGGCTTTTTGGAAACGCCTTACCGTAAAGTGCTTGACGGCGTTGCCTCGCAGGAGATTGAGTACCTTTCAGCCATGGACGAGGATCGCTACTACATCGCCCAAGCCTCGGCGAAACTAAACGCCGATGGCTCGTTTGCCGATGGGCTTGACGGCCAGATTTCCTGTAGGCGTGAGGGTGATTATACCACTCGTAGTCCGCGGGACATTCAGTACATGGACGTTTCCCCCAAGCAGATCATCTCAGTATCCGCCTCGCTTATTCCTTTCCTTGAACACGACGATGCCAACCGTGCGCTTATGGGTTCCAACATGCAGAGGCAGGCAGTTCCGCTTGTGTTTCCAGAAGCGCCCCGTGTGGGAACCGGTATGGAAGGCAAGTGCGCCTACGATTCAGGCGTACTGGCAAAGGCGCGGCGCGACGGTACGGTTGTCCGCGTTACTGCTTTCGAAGTGGTGATCCAAAGCGATGAAGGCGATGCCCGTAGAATCGCTGAGACTAACGAGAAGGGACTTGATGTATACCGCCTCGTGAAGTACCAGCGAACCAATCAGGATACCTGCTATAACCAGCGCCCCATAGTGCAGATAGGTGAGCGGGTCGTCGCAGGTCAAGTGATAGCCGACGGGCCAGCCACATGCCATGGCGAACTCGCCCTAGGGCGGAACGTTCTCGTGGGTTTCATGCCATGGAACGGATATAACTATGAGGACTCGATCCTCATTTCCAAGCGGGTGGTGAAGGATGATATGTTTACCTCTATCCACATTAAAGAATTCATCATGGAAGTGAGGGAAACCAAGCTGGGTCCGGAAAAGATAACCCGTGACATTCCCAACACGTCTGAAAAGAGCCTTGATAACCTTGATAGTGAAGGCATCATCAGGGTTGGCGCGAAGGTTCGCGCTGGCGATATCCTTGTGGGCAAAGTTACGCCCAAGAGCGAAACCGAAACCACACCGGAATTCAAACTGCTGAATTCGATATTCGGCGAAAAGGCTAAGGAAGTGCGGGATTCATCCCTGCGTGTGCCTCACGGCATTGACGGCACGATCATTGATATACAGAGGCTCAAACGGAGCCTGGGCGATGATCTGAATCCGGGTGTTGATGAACGGGTAAAGGTACTCATCGCTACCAAGCGCAAACTGCGCGAGGGCGATAAAATGGCGGGCCGTCACGGGAACAAGGGCGTTGTGGCGCGGATTCTGCCAGAAGAGGACATGCCTTATATGGAAGACGGTACGCCTCTCGACCTGTGTCTGACACCGCTTGGCGTTCCTTCGCGCATGAACATCGGCCAGCTCCTTGAAACCGAGCTTGGCTGGGCTGCCTCTACGCTGGATCAGTGGTTCTCCGCTCCGGTGTTCCAATCCCCCTCGACCGATCAAATCGAGGAGAAACTCAAAGAAGCTGGCCTGCCGGTAACGAGCAAGACCATGCTGCGTGATGGACGTACCGGCGAAAAGTTCGTAAACCCCATCTTCTGTGGCGTAATCTACTTCCTCAAGCTGCACCACTTGGTTGACGACAAGATGCATGCCCGCTCCACTGGTCCTTACTCCCTTGTAACCCAGCAACCGCTGGGCGGCAAGGCGCAGTTCGGTGGCCAGCGGCTTGGCGAGATGGAAGTCTGGGCATTGGAAGCCTATGGCGCGGCCAATACCTTGCAGGAACTGCTGACCATCAAGAGCGATGACATGACCGGACGTTCCAAGATATACGAAGCCATTGTGAAGGGCGAGCCTTCCACCACCGCCGGTATACCGGAATCCTTCAACGTGCTGGTACAGGAACTGCGCGGTCTCGCGCTTGACCTCACGATTTACGATGCGAAGAATAAGCAAATCGCGCTCACCGAGCGGGACGATGAGCTTATTGCTAAGGCTGGTTCTAATTTCTAAATCTTTTCATGTCCACGAATACCCGAATCTACACCGGGTTTTGACAGCTATTGTTTTTATTTGTGTAATTCGTGGACAATTCCGAATGTTGAGGAGTAAATAAAATGCGTGATATACAAGATTTTGATTCGATTATGATTCGCCTCGCCTCGCCGGATATGATCCGCGCTTGGTCTTATGGTGAGGTAAAAAAACCGGAAACCATAAACTACCGGACATTGCGACCTGAAAAGGACGGACTCTTCTGCGAGCGTATCTTCGGCACTACCAAAGAGTGGGAGTGTTATTGCGGTAAGTTTAAGTCCATTCGGTATAAGGGCGTGATTTGTGACCGTTGTGGCGTTGAGGTAACGCACTTCAAGGTACGCCGTGAACGCATGGGACACATTGAGCTAGCCGCGCCCGTTTCGCACATCTGGTATTACCGCTCCGTACCCAGTCGCATGGGACTTCTGCTCGACCTCACCCTGTCCGCGCTCCGTTCAATTCTTTACTACGAGAAGTATGTAGTTATTGAAGCTGGCGACACTGACCTCAAGCGAATGCAGTTGCTGACCGAGGAAGAGTATTACGAGGTGCAGGAGCGCTACGGCGGCAGCTTCACCGTCGGCATGGGCGCCGAAGCGATTCGCACCTTGCTTGAAAATCTTAACCTTGACCAGATGGCCACTGAACTGCGCGCCAAGATGCGGGAAAAGGGTCCGAAAAGCGATAAACGGCTCTTGAAGCGTATCGAAATCGTCGAAAACTTTCGCAACTCCACAAACAAACCCGAATGGATGATCCTTGACGTGATTCCGGTTATCCCGCCGGAATTACGGCCCATGGTTCAGCTTGACGGCGGACGTTTTGCCACCAGCGACCTGAACGACCTCTATCGCCGTGTGATCAATCGCAACAACCGCCTGAAACGGCTTATGACCCTGAATGCGCCTGACATTATCATCCGCAACGAAAAACGTATGTTGCAGGAAGCGGTAGACGCGCTGTTTGATAACTCCAAGAAAAAGCGGGTAGTGAAAGGCGCTTCCAACCGGCCTCTTAAATCCATCTCCGATATGCTCAAAGGCAAGCAGGGACGTTTCCGCCAGAACCTGCTCGGCAAGCGCGTGGACTATTCAGGCCGCTCGGTCATTACAGTCGGCCCCGATCTCAAGATGTGGCAGTGCGGGCTTCCCACCAAGATGGCGCTGGAACTGTTCAAGCCGTTTATTATGAAAAAACTCGTTGATAAGGACGTAGTCTATAACATAAAGAAGGCAAAGATGCTTGTTGAGCAGGAAACGCCGGAAGTATTCGCCATTCTTGACGAGGTGGTGAAGGAACATCCGGTACTGCTGAACCGCGCTCCAACCCTGCACCGGCTTGGCATACAGGCTTTCGAGCCGGTCCTTGTCGAAGGCAAGGCAATTCGGCTGAACCCGCTGGTCTGCAACGCCTTTAATGCAGACTTTGATGGCGACCAGATGGCGGTGCATGTGCCGCTGACTCAGGCCGCCCAGATGGAGTGCTGGAACCTCATGTTATCGGCGCGTAACCTGTTGAACCCCGCCAATGGTAAGACCATCGTGTTCCCCTCGCAGGACATGATTCTGGGTATCAACTTCCTCACGCGGGTCAAGCGTGACGCAAAGCGTCCGGGCTTGAAAAAGGCGGAAACAAAAGACGTTCCTCCGGCCTATTTCTCGGTTGAGGAAGTGCTGATGGCAGTTGACGCGAAGGCGCTTGACTGGGAAGCGCTGATAAAGGTGAAAGCGCAAAAAACGCCGATCTGGACAACTGTTGGAAGTGGTGTAACGCCAGTGGAGATGTTCCCGGATGAAAAAGGGCTGATAGAAACCACCGCCGGACGGCTCGTGTTTAACGAAGAACTGCCCAAGGAGATTCCGTTCCTCAACTATGAGTTAAAAGACAAGGAACTTCGCGTCCTTATCGAGAACATCTTTGCCGAGAAAGGCTCATGGACAACGGTGCGTATGCTCGACGCCATCAAGAACACCGGTTACAAGTACGCGACCGTGTTCGGCGCCACTATCGGCGTTGACGACATTGTGGTTCCCAAAGAAAAAACCGAGATGATTGAGAAGGCTAACCACGAGGTTGAGTCTATCCAGAAGCAGTGGCGGCAGGGACATATCACCCAGGAAGAGCGTTACAACCGCGTGGTTGAAGTCTGGTCAAAGACCAACGAAGACCTCACCAACATCATGATGAAGACCTTGGAGGCTGACCGCGACGGCTTTAACTCAGTGTACATGATGGCCAACTCCGGCGCTCGCGGAAGCCGCAGCCAGATTCGCCAGCTTGCCGGTATGCGCGGACTCATGGCCAAGCCTTCCGGCGACATCATCGAGTTGCCGATCCGCTCTAACTTCAAGGAAGGGCTTTCGGTTATCGAGTTCTTCATCTCCACCAACGGCGCACGCAAGGGGCTTGCCGACACCGCGCTCAAAACCGCCGAAGCCGGCTACTTAACGCGGCGGCTCGTGGACATTGCTCAAGACGTGGTTATTAACGAAGACGACTGCGGAACCATCAACGGCGTTTCCTATGCCGCGATCAAGGACGGCGAGGAGATTGTCGAAGCTCTCTCCGACCGCATTGTAGGCCGCTATACCCTTGAACGGGTGCGGCATCCCATCACCGGTGAAATCATCATCGACGTAAACGAGGAAATCACCGAAAAGATCGCGAAGGTTATCGAAGACGCTGGTGTTGAGAGTGTGCGGATACGAACCGTGCTTACCTGTGAAGCCAAGCATGGCGTCTGCCGGCGCTGTTATGGCCGCAACCTCGCCACAAACCGCTCGGTGGACATTGGCGAGGCTGTCGGAACCATTGCGGCGCAGTCCATCGGCCAGCCCGGAACCCAGCTTACCATGCGTACCTTCCACATCGGCGGCGCGGCAACCAAAGTGAGCGAGGAAAACCGTATCTTCCTCAAGTATCCGGTGTATATCCGCGAAGTATCCGGCGCTCACGTTGAACTGGCAAACGGCCACTGGCTCTTCACGCGCAAGGGTCAGACGATTGTCAACAAGATTATGAAAGAATACCAGCTTCAGGAAGATGACACACTGCTTGTGGAAAACGGCAAGCAAGTCCTCAAGGGCAGACCCATCATCAATCGCGGTACAGAGGAAATCTGTTCAGCCGAAATCGCCTATGTCCTGATCCTTAACAATATGCTCTACCTTATCGGGCCGGATCAAAAGATCGAGGTGCGGAACGGTTCTGACTTTTTGGTTAAAAAAGGCGACGTGATTGACTCGAACAAAACCATCGCCACATTTGACCCCTTCTCTGACCCCATCATCGCCGAAGTCTCCGGCATCGTGAAGTATGAGGATATCCTGCTCGGCGCCACCCTTAAAGAAGAAATCGACGAGGAAACGGGTAACGTTGAGAAGCAGATCAACGAGTTCCAGTCTGAGAGCAAACAGCCGCGTATCTTCATCACCGATGACGACGGCAACGAACTTGCCTCGTACTTCCTGCCCGGTAAAGCCTATCTTCAGGTTGACGACGGCGAGACGATCAACGCGGGCCAGACCATTGCCAAGACCCTCATGGAATCCGCCAAGGCGTCAGACATCACCTCCGGCCTTCCCCGCGTCAGTGAGTTGTTCGAGGCGCGCAAGCCCAAAACCCCGGCGGTACTCGCCGAGATTTCAGGAACCGTGCATTTCAAGAACATTGTCAAGGGCAAGCGCGTACTCATCGTGCAGGACATCTTTGGCAAGGAGTATAAGCACCTTATCCCTATGACCAAGCGGCTTCTGGTCCGCGACGGCGATACAGTGCAAGCCGGCGAGCAGCTCTGTATGGGAGCGATGAACCCCCATGACATACTGCGTATCAGAGGGGAAGCGGAACTTCAGCGTTACCTTATGGATCAGATTCAGCAGGTGTACCGGCTTCAGGGCGTGTCTATCAACGACAAGCACATCGGCGTTATCATCAGGCAGATGATGCGTAAGGTGGAAATCGTGGCTGTAGGCGACACCAAGTTCATCTACGGTCAGATGGTGGACAAGTACCGCTTCCACGAGGAAAACGCCCGTGTAATTACCGAAGGCGGCCATCCGGCAGTCGCCCGCCCCACGTTTCAGGGCATTACCAAAGCCAGCCTCAACATCGACTCGTTCCTTTCTGCCGCCAGCTTCCAGGAAACCACGCGGGTACTCACCAACGCGGCTATTGCTGGTTCCACTGACAACCTGCGTGGCCTCAAAGAAAACATCATCATCGGCCACCCGATCCCTGCCGGTACCGGCATGAAACGCTATCGCAATGTAAAGCTGTTTGACGAGGACAACAAAGACCTTGATATCGAGATGCAGGAAATCCTTGAGCGCCGCAAGCTGGAAAGGGTTGCCGATTCTGAGGATGACGAACTCATAGCTGAGGAAACCGAGTCCGAAGAGGATTGATACCCC